>NZ_VPDL01000008.1:0-118210 GCF_013417705.1 Acinetobacter sp. YH12235
GCAAGAGTGAACCACCTGATCCCTTCCCGAACTCAGAAGTGAAACCTCTTAGCGCTGATGGTAGTGTGGGGTCTCCCATGTGAGAGTAAGTCATCGCCAGCTCATTATTCCAAAAGCCCTCTGCTCATGCAGGGGGCTTTTTTTATGCCTGGAATTTAAGAAAATTAATTATTCGATGGTTATTTAAACTGAATCATCACATAAAAGGCGAATTGAGAAGAGTATACTGAGCAGGTTCATGGAGCGGATATGTCCTCAAATTCATCTTCAAGCCATATCGCATATGGTTCATCTGCTTTTAAAGCTATTTTATTCTCCTTATTTCTGGCGGGTTTCGCGATTTTTTCATCGCTGTATTGTGTCCAACCGATGATGCCGATTCTGGCGGATTATTTTCATATCTCTCCAACACAAAGCAGTTTTCCACTTTCCTTCTCTACCATTGCCTTGGCTATTGGCTTGATCTTTACTGGTCTGATTTCAGACCGTTTTGGCCGTAAGCCGATAATGGTCTGGTCGTTATTTTCAGTTTCAGTCTTACTGTTACTCAGTGCTTTACTGCCAATCTGGTCGATATTTCTAGCCACACGAGTACTGATTGGTTTAACGGTCAGTGGTGTGGCAGCCGTGGCGATGACTTATATTGGAGAGGAAGTGGTAGAGCAGGATGTGGGCTTTGCCATGGGGCTGTATATTTCCGGAACTGCGATTGGGGGCATGAGCGGACGGTTGATCGCAGGGACATTGGTCGATTTTATTTCTTGGCAATCTGCGACTCTGATCATTGGGTTACTGAACCTATGTATCGCTATAACCTTCTATTATCTATTACCTAAGTCCAGACACTTTCAGGCTTATCCAATTCAATTCAGCCGTTTTATCAGAGCATTTCAGCAGAATCTGAGTGATCCTAAATTAAGAATTCTGTTTTTACAGGGCTTTATCCTGATGGGGGGATTTGTCTCGGTATTTAACTATCTGAGTTATCGTTTGATTCAAGCGCCATTTGAATTGTCTCATGTCTGGATTGGTCTGATTTCGATTACTTATCTGGCCGGAATTTATAGCTCGCCACGAGCCGCAGCTTGGAGCAGGAAGTTTGGACGTTATAGGGTACTTGCTGCCATGCTTTGTACCATGCTGTTTGGCTTAGCCTTAATGTTGATTAATAACTTGGCTTTAGTCTTTATTGGTTTGCTGATTTTTACCTTTTCCTTTTTTGCGGCTCATTCAACTGCCAGTAGCTGGGTATCGGTGCAATCCTTACAGTATCGTGCGGTAGGTTCGTCCCTTTATTTGTTCTGTTACTACCTGGGTTCAAGCTTACTTGGAAGTTCGAGTGGACTGGTCTGGGAAAATTCCGGATGGTTAGGACTAAGTGTATTTATCGCTATTATTTTAGGATTAGGCTTGCTGATGGCACAGCGTTTAAAACCTATAAATGATTCTTCAAAATCAGGATGAGTATATATTCCTAATAAAGGTCTTAAAGCTGTTTTTGTATAAATTATAATCAAGCAACCTAAGCCGAATTCATGCTAAAATACTCGGCTTTCATCTTTGATCACTTTTCTGATCTTCCATCTGCCAGCCGAGAATTGCTAGCCATGTCTACTGCTTATACCGCTCAGACTGCGCCTAAAGCGTTGTTTGATTACGACAAATATTGGGCGTCATGTTTTGAACCCGCGCCTTTTTTGCCGATGTCACGCGAGGAAATGGACCAACTCGGTTGGGACAGTTGTGACTTTATTTTTGTCTGCGGTGATGCCTATATTGACCACCCGTCATTTGTGACCGGGATCATTGGACGTGTGCTCGAAGCACAAGGTTTCCGCGTGGGGATTATTGCCCAGCCGGACTGGACTAATGTAGAAGCCTTCCGTGTACTCGGTAAGCCGAATATTGCCTGGGGCGTTTCTGCCGGTAATATGGACTCGATGATTAACCGTTATACGGCGGATCGTAAGATTCGTTCAGATGATGCTTATTCTCCAGATAACCAGCCGAATAAACGTCCAGACCGCGCAGCAACCGTCTATTGCCAACGTTGTCGTGAAGCTTTCCCGGATGTGCCGGTATTACTCGGTGGTATTGAAGGTTCATTACGTCGTATCGCACATTATGACTACTGGTCAGATAAAGTCCGTCGTTCGATCTTAATGGATTCTAAAGCGGACTTGTTGATGTACGGTAATGGCGAACGCTCGATCATTGAAATCATGCATCGCCTGGCTAAGGGTGAAAAGATTCATCAGATTACTGATGTTCGTGGTACCGCATTCATTATCAATAAACATAACCGTGCTGCGAAAGCCCAGTTTGTGGAAATCGCATCCAATGATGTCGATACCATTGGCCGTGTCGATCCGATCATCAACCCCTATGTGATGAGCGAAGATATTGATGGCTGTGAAATTGAAAAAGATAAAGGCAACAGCTTAAGCCAATACCAGAATTTCCAGAAAGAAGTCGTAGCCAATCCAATCGTGCGTGAAGGGGACAATTTAGATCCAGATACGCAAATTGTGCAGCTACAACCAGCTTCTAAAGCAATTAAACATAAATTACCACCACGTGAACTGGCAGTGATTCGTTTGCCTTCTTTTGAAGAAGTGGCGAATGACCCTGTGCTGTATGCGCATGCCAACCGTATTCTGCATCTGGAAACTAATCCAGGGAACGCGCGTGCTTTGGTACAAAAACATGGCGAACGTGATGTGTGGATCAATCCACCACCGATTCCATTAACTACCGAAGAAATGGATTATGTGTTCGACCTGCCTTATGCACGTCTGCCGCATCCATCCTATGGTAATGCACGCTTTCCGGCCTTTGACATGATCAAGTTCTCAGTGAACATTATGCGTGGCTGTTTCGGTGGCTGTACTTTCTGTTCGATCACCGAGCATGAAGGCCGTATTATTCAGAACCGTTCTGAAGAATCGATTTTACGTGAAGTGGAAAAGATTCGTGATACTGCACCGGGCTTTACTGGAATTATCTCGGATTTAGGTGGCCCAACAGCCAACATGTACCGTTTGGCATGTAAAGATCCTGAGATTGAGAAGAACTGTCGTAAACCATCTTGTGTATTCCCAGGTGTATGTCAAAATTTACATACTGACCATGCACCGTTGACTCAGTTGTATCGTAAGGCACGTGCTTTACCGGGTATTAAAAAGATTCTGATTGGCTCAGGTCTGCGTTATGACCTTGCCGTATTGAACCCGGAATATGTCAGAGAGCTGGTCACCCATCATGTGGGTGGTTATCTGAAGATTGCACCAGAGCATACCGAGAAAGGTCCATTATCCAAGATGATGAAACCGGGGATCGGGACGTATGACCGCTTCAAGCAGATGTTTGACCGTTTCAGTAAAGAAGCCGGTAAGGAACAGTATCTGATTCCTTATTTCATCGCGGCGCATCCGGGTACCACCGATTACGACATGATGAATTTGGCTATCTGGTTGAAAAAGAATGGCTTCCGTGCCGATCAGGTACAAACCTTCTATCCATCACCAATGGCCACTGCAACCACCATGTACTACACCGGTAAAAACCCGCTGGCGAAAGTCGCGCGTTATACTGAAGATGTGGACATCGTGAAAGGTGAGAAACGTCGTCGTCTGCATAAAGCCTTCTTGCGTTATCATGATCCAAACAACTGGCCTTTATTGCGTGAAGCTTTAAAGGAAATGGGGCGTCAGGATCTGATTGGTAACTCGAAACAGCATCTGATTCCAACCTATCAACCTGCTGGTACAGATGGGCAATACCAGTCTGCACGTAAGAAGAATTCGACTGTAGCGGGTGATTCACAGAAACGTACTGCTAACCCAGGTAATCGTGGTCAGGCTCAAAATAACCGTCCGAAAAAAGGCCAGATTCTGACCCAGCATACTGGTCTGCCACCGCGTGAAACGGGTGATGCGAAAAAGCCATTCGGCGGCCCTAAACCTAAAGCAAAATCAAAGCCAAAATCACGTGCTTGATTAAGCTGATAAAAAAGACACTTCGGGTGTCTTTTTTATGTTCAGACTTTATTGATGCGGCTTTCAGGTTCTCAATTAAAATGTAAAATATTTTATTTTTAGTCGATTTAAATTTTTGAAAAATGATATAAAAATAACACTTTGTCGGAATTGTCTTACAGTTCAACCGATTTATATTGCGATCTATCAGGAGACTATTTTACAGTCGCATATAAGGATTTAACCCTAATTTCTATTGAAATAGCAAAAAGCGGTTTTTAAGTAACTGGCAATCAAGTTTTGCTAAGAATTGTATTGGTCTCTACACAGAATGGTAGCAGGGCAATTTTAAAAATAGTATGGGTTTATACTGGATAACAATAAAACAAGAATGATTATAAGAATGCAAGGATTGAGTCATGACCACCTATATGATTATAGGGAGTTTCTTGGTGTTCTGTGTCGTGCTCATGGCATGGAAGCAGCTAAGGAATAGCCCAAAACCACAAGACAGCGCCTTAAAACAGCGCGCTATTTTTAATCCAAATGAACAACTGACGTTTACACGCCTGAAAGAAGTATTGCCTGATTATATTGTACTGGCCCATGTTTCTTATGATGCACTACTTACCACCAAATTTGGTCGTACCCGGCACAAGTATCGTGATCTGATTGCAGATTTTGTGATTCTGGATCAGCAATATCAGATTGTTGCCATTGTAGCCGTCGATGATCCGGTGATTTTAAAACGTCCACAGCAGGCGCAATTTCAGGATGCCTTGTTGACTATGGCCGGTTATCGGGTCATTCGCTATGAAGATGTACCGGAATATTATCAGTTACGAGGAGATTTCCTGCGTGAGCAGGAGCATTCCAGTAAAGACCAGAGATTTACCGCTGTGAATGATCTCAAAAAATATCATCTCTATTCAGATCTGGAACGACGTAAAGTCAAAGCATTAAACTGATAGAACCTAAACGAAAAAAGTATGCCAAGTGCATACTTTTTTCTATTTTAGATGAGTAGCAATTAGGCCTGAATAGAAGTCTATTCAGGTTTGACGGCTACGACAGTCAGTTCCACTAACACGCGTGGATCATACAGTTTAGCTTCGACACAGGTGCGGGGTAGGGCTTGAATATCCGATACCCAGGCATCCCAGACTTCATTAAACGCTGCATAATCTTTTTCAATATCTTTGAGATAAATCGTCACAGACATGATCTGGCTTTTATCGGTACCGGCATCCGCCAGGAACTGATCGATAATATCCAGTGTCTGCTGGGTTTGACCTTTGATATCCAGATCCAGATCTGTCGCCAGCTGGCCGGCAAGATGAACCAGATTGCCGGCAATGGCGATCTCAGAAAAGCGTTGTGAAACATGCAAACGTTGAACAGACATCAGCTTAATCCTTGGTTTTTGGCATCAAGGCTGCGACTAATGCAGTCAATAGGCAGCCTATCGCAAGATAGATGGCTACATAATGCCATGAACCATCACCCCAAATCACTAAGGAGGCTGCAATCATTGGGGTAAAACCACCACCAATAATACTGGCGACCTGATAACCGACTCCGGCACCGCTATAGCGATATTCCGTACCAAATAGCGAGGTAAAAATCGGTTGATGCACGCTGACCACCATGTCATGCGCGACATTGGCCAGTAGAATGGCGCCAACAATAATCATCCAGGTATTTTGTGCATCCAGTGCCATAAAAAACGGAAAGGCAGACAGTGCACCGATCAGACCACCCCAGACGCACATGGTTTTATGCTGGATTTTATCCGATAGCCAGGCAAAGAAAGGAATACTGAAACAGCTGATCGCACCGACCATCAGGGTGATATTCAGGAAGAACTGTTTGTCCATGCCCAGATTATTGGTGGAATAGTTTAGGGCAAAGTTGGTGACCAGATACATGGTCAGCAGTTCGGTCAAACGTAAGGCAATAATATAAAAGAAAGCTTTAGGATGTTTGCTGATGGCCTGCAAGATTGGCAGTTTTTCTGGATGATGATCTGCCTTAATCACTTTCTCTACGAATTCTTGAGATTCATCCTGATCACGGCGAATCCACATCGCAATCCCGATCAGCACGATACTGGCAATAAACGGAATGCGCCAAGCCCATTCAGCAAAAGCCTCCTCACCCAGTGTGGCAATAATAACGGATACCGCACCCGTTGCCAGTACCAGACCTACGCCATAGCCGACCTGAACACCACTGCTATAAAAGGCTTTTTTGCCTTTAGGGGCATTTTCCACCGCCATCAGGGCAGCACCACCCCATTCACCACCGACTGCAAAGCCTTGAATGGCACGCAGGGTCACCAGTAAAACCGGTGCCCACCAGCCAATGGCTTCGAAATTAGGTAAAAAACCAATCCCGACGGTGGAAATCCCCATCAGGACCACAGTCAGAACCAGCATTTTCTTGCGACCGAGCTTGTCGCCGAAATGACCAAATACCACACCGCCTAGAGGACGAAACAGGAAGCCTACCCCAAAGGTGGCTAAAGCCGCCAAGGTACCCATATTGGCACCAATGCTTGGGAAAAACTGGTCTTTAAAAATTAAGGCCGCAACAATGCCGTAAAGGAGAAAATCATACCAATCGACAACAGCACCAACAAAACTGGATAACGCCGCTTTACGCGCGCGTCGTTCTTGAATAACAGAAGAATTTACAGAGGACATGCAGGGAGGGATTCCATGAGATACATCAGAGTTGCCCTGTAATATTCGGATTTGATCGTCACGTCAATCACAGGACAGTATGCTGAAAGTAAAGGTGATTTTCAGCATCTCAGCACATACATGGATAATGCATTGCGCAGATAGAGTACTCCAAAAATTCAAAATGTAAAAACAAAGTTGCCGTATTTTTAAACTAACGTCTAATACTTGTACAAAATAGGCCTAAAGCAGCAGCAATTGCGTTTCTGTTTCACGTGCAGCGAGCTGATAGACGCCAAGCCCAATCAGCCGAAACTGCAGTTGAGGAGTAATATGCATCTCTTGAAGCAATAAGTGTAAAGCCTGCTCCAGTTCTTGCGGGCTACGCAGCAGCTGGCTGAAGCTTTTACTATGCTGCATGGTCTGAAAATTTTTCATTCTCAGTTTTACAGTAACCCCGCGGGCAGAGAGCTGTTTTTTTTCCAGACTCTGCCAGAGCTGGGCAATTAATGGCTGCCAGTAAGGCTGGCATTGCGGTAAATACAGATCATCATCGAAAGTCGTTTCCTTGGAAATCTGTTGGCGTTCCCGTTCAGCTTCGACTGGCCGATCATCAATGCCTTGAGCATAGAGAAACAGGCGCCGTCCATATTTGCCAAAATGCTGAATCAGGATCGCTTCTTCAATCTGCTGTAAATCTCCCAAGGTTTCCAGATTCAGACTTTTTAGTTTTTCTTGGGTGACTTTGCCCACACCGGGAATTTTCTTCAGTGGAAGATCCTGAATAAAACGCTGCACCTGTGAAGGTTTGATGACACAGATTCCATTCGGCTTATGCCAGTCAGAGGCGATTTTAGCGAGAAATTTATTCGGCGCCACGCCAGCAGAAGCGGTTAGTCCAGTAGTTTGAAAAATATCTTCACGAATGCGCATTGCAACTTCAGTGGCACTCGGAATTTGCTGCAAATTTTCGGTGACATCCAGATAAGCTTCATCTAGTGAAAGCGGTTCGATGACCTTGGTATAAGTTTGAAAAATTTGGTGAATCTGCGCAGAGACCTGACGGTATTTGGCAAAATCCGGTTCAATCACGATGACCTGAGGGCAGAGCTTACGTGCTTGAGTCATCGGCATGGCAGAACGCAGTCCGAACTCACGGGCCGGATAGGAGGCAGCCGCCACTACTGCCCGGGGATGATGTGAGGCAATCACCACAGGCAAAGTTTTCAGCTCCGGACGTTCACGCAGCTCGACCGAGGCGTAGAAGGCATCCATATCGATATGAATAATTTTGCGCATATCCAGTATCTTAAGTGGCTTTAGCTGGATTGGGAAGAGACCGGATTGACAAGTAAACAGGCTAAAGCATTATTCAATACGAAGCATATCCTGCCTAGATGACTCAATATCTATTTCATGGTTGAATCAGGAAGAAATTGGGTTTATTTCTTGGCCGGAGGTTTGGACTGATCCTGGGTGGGAATACTGTTCTGCTGTAAAAATTTGATCCAGTCCTGCTCTGAGCCATAAAACACGTTGAGATCCACAGTACGGGCAATGCCAGGAATTTCACCTTGACTGGTATGTTGCCAGAAGGTCCATTTAGGCTGACCCTTTAAATCTGGTAAACCTTGGTACTCACGTACCCAGAGCGGTACGTCAGTAAACTCTCCCGCCAGCACGATGTTATAAAAAGATTTCGACACATAGAAGATCGGCTGCTTGCCATAATGGTGTTTTAAGGCATCATGCATGATCCGGATTTCCTTGAGCAGCTGCTCTTTGGAGTAGTGATTAATGCACTTGCTGTCATATTCCAGATCCATTACGGGTGGCAGGGCATCCATTTTACGCGGAACAGACTCTATAAAATTCTGAGCCTGAATACTACCATCACGGCAAAGCCGGTAAAAATGATAAGCACCGACCAGAAAGCCCTGTTCGCGGGCCTGCAGCCAGTATTCCTGAAACTTGGTATCTTTAAAATCACCACCTTCTGTGGATTTTAAATAGACAAATTTATATTTCTGTTTCGGGATTTTCTTCCAGTCTATTTCTTTCTGATGATGGGAAACATCAAAACCATGAATCGAATAATCTGCTGCATGCGCTGATGGCTGTTTGAAAACCAGCAGATAAAGCACAGTGGTTACCACAAGCGTAATCAGCAGCCCGACTGCAATCACTGAGTATTTTTTCCAGTTGCTAGAAGTAGGAGCTGCTTTCATGTGCACGGTGGCCTAATCTAGAGATATTCATATCGAGTTTATATTCTGCCCTAGACTGGCGTGTTTTTGGGGATATGCCAGAAAATATAGGCAGCAATAATATTAATACAGCCCAGACAGAGCAGCGAAACGTGGAAGGCATTGTCCAGTTGTTCAGGGCCGAAGTAGGCACTAAACATATTCACTAGCGTACCTGCCAGTGCCACCCCGATACTCATTGACAGCATCATGATCATCGACAGGAAACTGTTGCCACTGCTGGCATCCTGCTGGCTTAAATCTTTTAAAGTCAGTGTATTCATTGAGACAAATTGCAGCGAATTCAGAATCCCGAACACAAAGAAATGAATGGCTCTTAGCCAGATAGGGGTTTCCGCCGTAGTCAAGGCAAAACTGGCAATACATAGACCGACCAGCAAGGTGTTGATCAACAAGACTCTACGATAACCAAAACGTTGAATGATTTTGCGGATAATCGGTTTAGATGCTAAAGAACCGAGTACGGTTGGAATCATCAGTAAACCGGTAATAAAAGGTTCAAAACCAAAAGCGACCTGCAACATTAAAGGCAATAAAAACGGAATCGAGTTACCGCCGAGCCGGGCAAAGAAATTACCCAGAATGCCAATCGAATAGATCTTATTTTTAAATAATTTACTGCGAAATAGTGCATTCAGATGAGTATGCGAATGGTAGGCGTAGATGAGTGAGGCAATCAGACCACTTCCGACCAGACTTAAGCTCCACCATAGTGGATATTGTGGATTGGCAAAGTTTTCAATCCCTAGACACAAGCCGATCATTGCGATGACCAGTAGAATAAAACCGCCAAAATCAAAACGCTGTACCGTCGGTTCGGTAATATTGGGCATAGCTTTAAAGGTAATCAATGCACCCAGCAGACCAATCGGCAGATTGATCAGGAAAATCCAGTGCCAGGACAGGTATTCCACCATCCAGCCACCTAAGGTTGGACCGATTAAAGGACCCATTAGTCCGGCCAGACTCATCAGACTCATAGCGGATAGAAACTGGGTACGAGGAATAATTTTCAGCATGGCCAGTCGTCCGACTGGAAGCAGCAAAGCACCTCCAATGCCCTGAAATACCCGATAAACCAGTAGTTCATTCAGATTCTCAGACCAGGCACAGCCGAGTGAGGCCAGAGCAAAAATAATGATCGCTGCAAAATAGATATTCCGAACCCCAAAGCGATCTGCCAGCCAGCCACTTAAGGGAATGCAGGCTGCCACAGAAAGCACATAGGCCACCACCACACTATGCATCCGTAACGGATCTTCCTGCAGGTTACTGGCAATCGCAGGCAAGGCGGTATTGATAATCGTGGTATCCAGGCCTTGCATGAAAAAGCCAATCGATACCAGCAAGACCAGCAGTCTGAATTCAGGTTGTAGGGATTGATGCGTAGGAGTGACATTCATGGATTTAAAAAATCATCTATTTTGAATAGTTTAAAGAAATCTATGCAGCAGTGTGACTGAAATAAAAACGATTGTGAATAGGAGTCGTGTAGACAAAATGCTAATGAATTCACAGCCTGATTTCAGTTATTGAAGAGGAAAGGGTAAAAGATATATTTCTATACTGCGAACCTCTCAAATTGATACAGATTCATAAATACGTCATTTTTGGAACACTTCAAGCTTCTTTTTAAGGAGCAGGCTACAAAAAATATGACGGAAATGTCATGAAAATGAAATAAAACCGTCATAATCTGGGGCAAACTTCCAGAACTGCTGTACTGGGAACTGTTTAGTAAAAGGTTTTGTACTTATGACCATCGAGATTCTGATGGTAGTTGGCTTCTGTCTGGCCGCCTATTCCATCGTGGGGAATGATGTTCCGCAAACATTAGGAACATTTATTTCATCGAACTCACATCGCCCATGGTGGGTACTCTGGATTTACATCAGTACTATTCTGGTTGTGGTGTTAATGTATGGCTGGTTTGCTTCTGGGGTAGGGGATGCCTCTTATGGACGTCTGGAAACCATTCCTTTCCCTGAAGATGGGGTCACCTGGCTATATGTGGTACCGCCTCTTTTACTGATTATTTTGACTAAATATGGCATTCCGGTCAGTACTACTTTCTTGGTGCTCACGATCTTCTCCCCGAGCAGTCTGGGTTCCATGCTGACCAAGTCTATGATGGGTTACGCCGTCGCTTTCTTTGTGGCGATTGTGATCTATCGTCTGGTCATGAAAAAACTCGCGGTCTATTTCAGTGAAACCCGTGATCAGCAACATTCTCCGATGTGGATGGCCTTGCAATGGCTATCTACGGCATTTCTGTGGAGCCAGTGGCTGATCCAGGATCTGGCCAATATCTTTGTTTATGTGCCACGTCAGGTGCCGTTTGAGTTCCTGATCTTTGCAATTTCTGTCTTTGTCATCCTGCTGGGCATGATTCTTTACCAGCGTGGTGGAGCTATCCAGAATATTGTTGATACCAAGACCGGGGTGACGGATGTCCGTTCTGCTACGATTATCGACTTTATCTATGCGCTGATTCTGCTGGTGTTCAAAGAGTGGAGTAACATCCCGATGAGTACCACTTGGGTATTCTTGGGGTTACTGGCTGGTCGTGAATTTGCGATTTCGATGCTGGTGACCGAAGTCAACAAGCACCGTACTTCACGGAATGTCAGCAAAGACGCGATGAAACTGATGTTTGGTCTAGCCATTAGTGTGTTTCTGGCGACGACTTTGCCTTGGTTCTATCACACGATTTCCGGTTAATGGCTTTGCATGTATAAATGAAAAAAGCGAGCATCAAGCTCGCTTTTTTATGGCTTTAAATCATTGCTATTTAAAGCAGACAAGAAAATTTAAACGACGAAACGTTGCGGAGCATCCAGATTCAGCAAGGTGGTATAAATCTGATCTGCATGTTCACAGATAATCAGTTTAGCCCGATGTTGGGGTGGCAAGAAGCCTTCCTGCACGGCAAGATCAAGCTGGGCAATCAGTGGATTATAAAAACCATTGACGTTATACAGCATCATCGGTTTTTGATGCTGGTTCAGCTGACCCCAGGTTGCAATTTCCAGAATTTCTTCAAAGGTTCCTAAACCACCCGGCAAGGCGACAAAGGCACAGGCCCGGTCTGCCATCATGGCCTTACGTTGATGCATGCTGGTGACAATATGCAGTTCTGTGAGTTGAGGATGGGCAATCTCATAATCCAGCATAAATTCCGGAATCACGCCCACCGCTTCACCACCATGCTGAATCATGGTGTCTGCCACCTGGCCCATCAGACCAATACTGGCGCCGCCATAGACCAGACCAAAACCATGTTCGGCCAGACCTTGTGACAGTTGAATCGCTTTTTCCAGATAAATCGGTTTGTTGCCGGCACGAGAGCCACAATATAAAGCTACTAGCGGGCGTGTTGTTTTTGGGGAGTTATCATTAAAATAATCGGTCATTTCCATTACACTTTGCATTTATTTTTTTCACCTTATCATTTTTTTATCTACTTACTATAACTTAGTTAACAAATATGACAATTCCATGAGCAGACCTCATTTTAGGACAAAATCTTTCATTCAAATTCATCCATAATCCCGGATGAAAACAGGTGAATTTCATGCTGTTCTTGATATACTGAAAGTCTGTCTTACTACAATAGAACTCACATGGGTAGTCGAAGTTGGCGCTTTAATTCAGTAAAACGTCACATTATCAAGTCTTTAATTCAAGTCGGGTATCAACCTGTATCTCATCATGCAAATACTTGCTTTTCTCCTCGGTTAGAGGAGCAGATGCAATGATTTTTGAATGGATGTCAGATCCCTCTGCCTGGATTGGCTTACTCACACTGATTGTTCTTGAAATTGTACTCGGGATCGATAACCTGGTCTTTATTGCAATTCTGGCGGAAAAGCTTCCACCCGAACAGCGTAATGCAGCGCGTATTACCGGTCTGGGCTTGGCGCTGTTAATGCGACTGGTGTTGCTGGCATCGATTGCCTGGGTCGTAACGCTTACTGAACCGCTATTCCATATCTTTGAGCATCCATTTTCAGGACGCGACCTGATCTTATTATTCGGTGGTGTATTCCTGCTGTTTAAAGGCACTATGGAGCTGCATGAGCGTCTGGAAGCCAAACCTGTGACCAAGGAAGAAAATCCGGTTCAGGCGGTGTTCTGGATGGTGATTGTGCAGATCGTGGTACTGGACGCCGTGTTCTCGCTCGACAGCGTGATTACTGCGGTTGGTATGGTCAAAGATCTGTCTGTGATGATGATCGCGGTGATTATTGCGGTCGGTATCATGTTGTGGGCCTCTAAAGCCCTCATGGATTTCGTCAACAAGCACCCGACAGTAGTGATTCTCTGTCTGGGCTTCCTGATGATGATTGGTTTCTCGCTGGTGGTTGAAGGCTTCGGTTTCCATATTCCAAAAGGCTATCTGTATGCCGCGATTGGTTTCTCGGTGATTGTCGAGTTCATTAACCAGACCATGAAACGCAATCAGGAAAAAATGGTGACGACAACTGATATGCGTTACCGTACTGCGTCTGCCGTAATGCGTATGCTGGGCGGTAAACCGGCTCAGGACAATGATTCTTCTGAACCGGAAGATGTACTGGCGACTCGTGCCTTTGCTGATGAAGTCTTTGATGACGACGAAAGTGGAGTCTACCATAGCGTTATGGTGCAGGGCGTACTTGGCCTGTCAGAACGTCCGGTGAAATCGGTGATGACACCACGTCCTGAACTGGAATGGATTGATCTGGAAAATGATCATGCCAGTATCAAAGAGCAGTTATTGCATATGAGCCATTCACGCCTGATTGTGGCGCGTGGTGAACTGGACAATATTGCTGGGGTCGTGCTAACCCATAAAGTCCTGAATGAATACATCGAAACAGGTATTTTGGACTTCGAAAAACATCTGCGTGAACCTGTGATTGTGCATGAAAATGCTCAGGTCTTGATGGTGATGGATCAGCTACGTCAGGCACCGCTACAAATGGCACTGGTATTGAATGAATATGGTTCAATTGAAGGGGTGGCGACACCGATTGATGTGCTGGAAGCGATTGCCGGTGAATTCCCGGATGAAGACCAGCTAGAAGCAGCTGTAGAAAGCCTGGAAGATGGCAGCCTGATTCTGGATGGTTCGACCGATATTCGCCACGTGTCACTGCTTCTGGATCGTGATCTGGTCAATGAAACGGAAGAATATTCGACATTGTCGGGTTATATTCTGTTCCATCTGGGGCGCTTGCCAGAAAATGGCGAAAAGCTCGAAGCAGATGATTATATCTTTGAGGTGGTCACGATGGACGGCCACAAGATTGATAAGGTGCATATCATTGCCCCAGCGAACCGGAAAGACTAGTTCAGCGCCCGAAGGACGAAGCTAAAAGTTTGCTAAAATAGCCCGCACTGTCGGGCTATTTTTTATGGAATTGAAATGTCAGAAGCATGTCCATGTGGACGAGGTGAATACGCAAGCTGTTGCCAGCCACTACATCAGGGCCAGCAATTGGCTCAAAACGCCGAGCAATTAATGCGCTCGCGGTATAGTGCCTTTGCCAAGCATGAAATTGATTATATCCAGCAGACTACTGCCCGTGGACAGCAGCAGGCTTTGGACATGCCAGCCATTGCTGAATGGAGTAGAACCAATCAATGGCTGAAGTTGGAAATCGTGCAGGCCAATGAAAAGCTGGACAAGACCCATGCGCTGGTCGAGTTCAAAGCACATTATCACGATGGCAAGCAGGCCCAGATTCATCATGAAATTTCACATTTTGTAAAGTTCGAGAATCGCTGGTACTTTCTAGATCCAACGACAGATCAACAGCTTACAATGAAACAGCCGTGCATCTGTGGCTCCGAGAAAAAATTTAAGCAATGTTGTGCGCATTTTTTATAATTTTCACATAGATTTAGCTTAGAATAGCCGCCATCTCATAGCCTCAGGTGGAAGCAGGGCGATGTTACTGACCGTCATCTATATTATTGCAATTACCGCTGAAGCCATGACCGGAGCCTTGTCTGCCGGTCGGCGTAGTATGGACTGGTTTGGGGTCACGATTATTGCCTGTGTTACGGCGCTTGGTGGTGGTTCGGTACGTGATGTACTACTTGGCCATTATCCTTTGACCTGGGTCAAACACCCGGAATATCTGGTGCTGACTTGCTGTGCCGCCTTTGTCACCATCCTGATTGCCAAATGGATGCGCCATTTACGCAATATCTTCCTGGTACTGGATGCCTTGGGCCTGATTGGCTTTACCATCATTGGCTGCCAGATTGCGCTGGAAATGGGACATGGTTTTGTAGTCAGTGCGGTCGCCGGGGTTCTGACCGGAGTATCGGGCGGTATTTTACGTGACATTTTATGTAATGATGTGCCTTTAGTCTTCCGCCGTGAACTGTATGCCAGTATTTCCTTTGTTGCAGTCATCTTCTATTGGCTCTGCAGCAATTTCGGTCTATCACTCGAACTAACCATTATTTCCACCCTGATTTTTGGCTTTAGTTTGCGTCTGATTGCGATCTATTTCGGGCTGGAAATGCCGAAGTTTATCTATAAGGATGATGACGAACAGTCTGCTTCATCCAAAGACGAATCTTGATATGAATTATGGTAACTGTGGGAGGGAAAACTTCCCGCAGGCGTACGTATTCGTAGTATAAAAAAATAAAAAATCAAACCTCCTGTTGGGACAGCAGCATCTCCCGTTTCACCTGATCAGAGATTTTTGTTATGGATTTAGTTTCTCGGATACAGCGCTTGCCGATCGGCAAGTTCCACTACACTCTTTTATGGGTGATTGGTCTTGGCTGGATGTTTGATGCCATGGATACGGGATTGATTTCCTTTATTCTGGCGAAAATGGCTGAAGACTGGCAGATGACCGCTGACCAGAAAAGCTGGGTGGTTTCGATCGGTTTTATCGGTATGGCGATTGGGGCAATTTTCTCAGGTGGACTGGCAGATCGCTGGGGACGTAAAACGGTATTTGCCAGTACGCTGGTGGTTTATAGTCTGGCAACCGCTGCCTGTGCCTTTGCACCTAATCTGACCTGGTTACTGGTATTTCGTTTTATTGTCGGTTTGGGATTGGGTGGTCAGTTGCCAGTTGCGGTGACACTGGTCAGTGAATATATCCCGGCACGGGTACGTGGTCGTTTCATTGTGCTGTTGGAAAGTTTCTGGGGCTTGGGCTGGCTGGTGGCTGCGTTGGTTTCGCGTTTTGTGATTCCTGATTTTGGTTGGCAAGCTGCATTCATGATTGGCGGAATACCGGCACTGTATGCGCTTGTGATCTGGAAACTGGTGCCTGAGTCGGTGCCGTATCTGATCAATCGTGGCCGGGTAGATGAAGCACAGGCTCTGGTTAAAAAGATTGAGCGCAAATGCGGCGTCGAAGTCATGGAAATCTTTGAAGTTAAACCCGTGGCTGCCAAGCAGAATATCTCGTTTACCCAGCTCTGGAGTGGTATTTTTGCCCGCCGCACCTTGATGCTGTGGCTGATCTGGTTTGGAATCGTTTTCTCCTACTATGGTATTTTTACCTGGTTACCAAGCCTTCTGGTCAAGGAAGGCTATACCATCGTACAGTCCTTTGAATATGTCCTTGTTATGATTCTGGCGCAATTGCCAGGCTATATTGCGGCAGCATGGCTAGTCGAAAAACTCGGTCGTAAGGCGACTCTGGCTGGATTTATCGGCATGTGTGCGATTTCAGCCTATTTCTTTGGCCAGTCCGGTAGTGTCACTGAAATTGTGATCTGGGGCTGTCTGATGTCCTTCTTTAATCTGGGAGCATGGGGTGTTCTCTATACTTATACCCCAGAACAGTATCCAACCAATATTCGTGCTTTCGGCTCAGGCTGGGCGGGTGCAATTGGCCGTATTGGCGGGATTGCTGCACCTTTTGCCGTAACCCATTTGATGGGGATGCCAAACGGTTTCAGTTATGTCTTTACCATGTTTACTGCGGTACTGATTGCAGTGGCTGTGGTCATTTTAGTCCTGGGTGAAGAGACCAAAGGCAAGACGCTAGAATCCATGGGTTTATAAGGTTGGTGATTTTTTAGTTGCTCAGCTGCTATAAAGTGGATATTTTTAGCCCATAAGACACGATTTGTCGCGCTGTGTAGTTTACTGCCCTTGTGCAGCACACAGCTGCGTCTTAGCATAAGAAACATTGATACAAAAACGAATTTTAGGATTATAGGTTGTTATGACAAGCCTTGCGCATCATGCGACAGAAAACCGTTCCGTAGCCGAATTTACCGAACAAGCTTATTTAAATTATGCCATGTACGTGATTATGGATCGTGCATTGCCACATATCAGTGACGGTTTGAAACCGGTACAGCGCCGTATTGTCTATGCCATGAGTGAACTGGGTCTGAAATGGACCAGCAAACCGAAAAAATCGGCACGTACTGTGGGGGATGTACTGGGTAAATACCATCCGCATGGTGACTCGGCCTGTTATGAAGCCATGGTCCTGATGGCGCAGCCATTCAGTTATCGCTATCCGTTTATTGAAGGACAGGGCAACTGGGGTTCACCAGATGATCCTAAATCTTTCGCGGCGATGCGTTATACTGAAGCCAAACTGTCGCAATATAGCGAACTGCTTTTATCCGAACTAGGACAGGGTACCTGTGACTGGCAGGATAACTTTGATGGTTCGATGAAAGAACCGATTAACTTACCGGCACGTGTTCCGAATATCCTGTTAAATGGTACCACCGGGATTGCTGTGGGGATGGCGACTGATATTCCACCGCACAACTTGCGCGAAGTGGTAAAAGGTACTATCGCTCTGATCCGTAATCCGAACCTGACCGATGCTAAAATGGCAGAATACATTCCGGGACCGGATTTACCGACCAAAGCGGAAATCATTACGCCACCATCAGAGCTGCTTAAAATCCAGACGACAGGTCGTGGCAGCTATCGCATGCGTGCGGTATACACTATTGATAAAAATGAAATTGTGATTACCGAATTGCCATATCAGGTATCAGGTTCAAAAATCATCAGCCAGATTGCAGATCAAATGCAGGCGAAAAAACTGCCATTGGTCACTGATGTTCGTGATGAATCGGATCATGAGAATCCAACACGTTTAGTGGTGGTATTGCGTTCGAACCGTATTGATGCTGAAGCGGTAATGAGCCATCTGTTCGCGACTACAGATCTCGAATCTAGCTATCGCGTCAATATGAACATGATTGGCGCGGATGGCCGTCCACAGGTGAAATCGATTCGTCGTATTCTGCTGGAATGGATCGAAATCCGAAAAACCACCGTCACTCGCCGTCTGCAATATCATCTGAACAAGATCGAAAAACGCCTGCATATTCTCGGCGGTTTGATCATTGCCTACTTGAATATTGATGAAGTAATTCGGATTATTCGTGAGGAAGATCAGCCTAAACCAGTGTTGATGGAACGTTTTGGCATTGATGAGATTCAGGCCGAAGCTATTTTAGAACTCAAACTGCGTCATCTGGCCAAGCTCGAAGAAATGGAACTGCGCCGCGAACAGGAAGAGCTGGAAGCTAAGGCTGCCGTGATTCGTGAGCAGCTGGCTAATCCTGAGTCTTTAAAAACCTTGATCATCAATGAACTAAAAGAAGATGCAAAGAAATTTGGGGATGATCGCCGTTCTCCAATCGTACAACGTGCCGAAGCCGCTGCAATTGATGAAACTGAAATGCTGCCAGCGGATCCGGTTACAGTGGTATTGTCTGAAGCGGGCTGGA
Organism: Acinetobacter sp. YH12235; assembly: GCF_013417705.1. Lineage (NCBI taxonomy): Bacteria > Pseudomonadati > Pseudomonadota > Gammaproteobacteria > Moraxellales > Moraxellaceae > Acinetobacter > Acinetobacter sp. YH12235. Next base: position 18,664 of record NZ_VPDL01000008.1, read on the forward strand.
TTCGCTGTGCCAAAGGGCATGAAGTGGATGCTGAAAATCTGAATTTCCGTGCGGGCGATCAATACCTTAGTCATGCCCAAGGTAAGTCTAATCAACGCGTCTATGTATTAGATGATAGTGGCCGTAGCTATGGCTTGCCAATCAATAGCCTGCCATCGGCACGAGGACTCGGTGAACCGTTGAGTTCAAAACTTTCTCCGGCAAGTGGAGTTGGTTTCAAGCAGGTATTGGTGGCTGAAGATGATGCAGAAATCCTGGCAGTCAGCAGCAAAGGTTATGGATTTAAAACCCAAGCCAAGCAGTTGGATACCAATGCCAAAGCTGGTAAGGCTTTCCTGAATCTATCTGAAGGTGCACAGGTCATGAACCTGCAACCACTGGAAGATGCAACTCATGTTGCACTACTCAGTTCAGCTGGCCGTCTGCTGGTTGTTGATCTGTCGGAATTACCTGTACTTAATAAAGGTAAAGGTAATAAATTGATACAACTTGAAGATAAAGATCAAATTTTATCCATGACAATATTGAAACTTGATGAAATAATTCAAGTGCTTGCAGGACAGCAACAATTAAAACTCAAAGGGGATGACCTGCAAAAATATATTGGGAAACGAGGCTCTAAAGGAACCCTGTTACCACGTGGATATCAAAAAGCAAATAAACTGTTGATTCAAAGATAATACTAGCATCCATGAATCGAAATACGTTATATATGAGTAACGATTCGACAAATGGATGCAATGTTGCACATATACAAGTCTAAAAAATGACGTGCAGCATTGAAAAAAACAGTTGAACTACTAAGGATTATGATTGGAGAGATTGGCATTATGGAAAAAATTTGGTTCGCTGAATACCAAAAAACAGGGATTCCAGAAACTGTAGAATTACCAGCAGAAAATACGTCTCTGGTTGATATTTTTGAACGCAATTTCCAAAAATTTGGCTCACGTGATGCCTTTATCTTTATGGATAAGACTTTAACGTTCAATGAGTTGGAAGAAGCTAGTCGTAAATTCGCAGCATATTTACAAAGTTTGGGTCTGGCAAAAGGCACACGTGTTGCCGTAATGATGCCAAACGTTCTTCAGTATCCGGTCGTAGCATTGGGGGTGTTCCGCGCTGGTTTAGTACTGGTGAATGTAAATCCACTGTATACATCACGTGAGCTTGAGCATCAGTTAAAAGATTCTGGCGCTGAAGTTCTGGTCATTATTGAGAACTTTGCCAGCGTTTATCAGTCAATTATTGGCAAAACGCCTGTGAAACACGTGGTTGTTGCTTCTGTGGGTGACATGCTGGGTGCTTTAAAAGGTACTTTGGTGAACTTTGTATTGCGTTCAGTACGTAAGCAGATTCCGGCATGGGATATTCCAGGTCACATCAAGTTCAATGCTGCATTAAACAAAGTAAATCCAAGCAACTATAAACGCCCTGAATTGACTTTAAGTGATACTGCTGTACTTCAGTATACAGGTGGTACTACTGGTGTTTCTAAAGGTGCTGAACTGACCCATCGTAACCTGGTTGCTAACCTGTTGCAGTGTGACGGTATCTTCCAGAGCAAATTCGGTGCGCAAGATGGCCAGCCAGATGACCGTATTTTCTGTGCTTTACCGCTTTATCACATCTTTGCTTTCATGGTCTGTGCACTTTACGGCATGTATAAAGGTCAGGCGAACGTTCTGATTCCTAACCCGCGTGACCTGCCTGCGGTGATGAAAGAATTACGTAAATACCAGCCAACATTCTTCCCTGCTGTGAACACACTGTTTAATGCGCTTGTAAACAATGAAGAATTCAAGCAACTGGATCATAGCCGTTTAAAAATGGCGATGGGCGGTGGTATGGCGGTTTTGCCTTCTACTGCAGAAGCTTGGAAGAAAATTACCGGCACTAATATCATTGAAGGTTATGGCCTGTCTGAAACTTCTCCAGTGGCAACTGCAAACCCACCAGCATCTGAAGAATTCAGCGGTACGATTGGTATTCCGTTGCCTTCAACTGAAGTTGCTATTCTGGATGATGACGGTAATGAAGTTGCACTCGGTGAGCAGGGTGAAATCTCAATCCGTGGTCCTCAGGTGATGAAAGGCTATTGGAACCGTCCGGATGAAACCGATAAAGTGATGGTGAATGGCTTCTTCCGTACCGGTGATATCGGTGTAATGGATTCACGTGGTTATATCAAAATCGTTGACCGTAAGAAAGACATGATTCTGGTCTCTGGCTTCAACGTTTATCCTTCTGAAATTGAAGAAGTTGTTGCGAAACATCCAAAAGTTCTGGAAGTGGCTGCAATTGGTGTACCAGATGAAAAATCAGGTGAAGTGCCAAAACTGTTCGTTGTGAAGAAAGATCCTTCATTGACGACTGAAGAAGTTCTGGCATTTGCGAAAGAAAATCTGACCGGTTATAAACGTCCACGTTATGTTGAATTTATGGATGAATTACCAAAATCTAACGTAGGCAAAATCCTGCGTAAAGACCTACGTAAGACTGCATAAATCTTGCAATAAAAAAGCGCCTAAGGGCGCTTTTTTTAATTCTCTTTTTTCATTAGCCAGCGGTCGAAGTAAGGACGTCCTACACCGATCACACCCAAAAAAATAAACATGGTACCAAACTGGCGGTTAAATCCTCTCAAATTAAAACTGCCATAACTGAGAATATTATCTATCAAGCAATAAATGATGATCGCGACTACCCAGTGCCAGATCGGCATGCGTTTGATGCCCACGGCATAGAAGGCAATCCATAAGATGGCAAAGGTAAAGAGGGGAGACCAGATATTCATATTGGCACAAATGACCGCTATCAGAAATGCAACAATCGGCAATACGATTTTTAATACGCGATCCACTTGACGTTGATGCTGGCGCTGTTTCTCGAGGACATCGAACATTTCATTTTGATCAGGGCTGACCATAGTGAATCCTTAATCATTTATAAAAACACTCTATTTAACAAAATTTATTCACGAAACGCCATGCTATGATAGACATAAAAATTCTCAAGAGAAAAATCAGATGCATAGCATTAGTGGGGTTATCTATCTCATTTTGGCAGCTTGTCTTTTACCCTATGTTTTTACCTTGATTGCGAAAAAATCGGCAGGGTTTCGTGCAAAAGACAATCAGAATCCGCGGGCATTTTTAGAAAAGTCTACAGGCTTGGCCAGTCGTGCCAATGCCGCCCAGCAAAATAGCTTTGAAAGCTTACCGCTCTTTATCGCCTCGATTCTGATGGCAGAATATATGGTCGTGTCGCAAAGTCTGGTGATGACCTTTGGGATTGCCTATCTGGTTTTTCGGGTCATCTATGGGATCTGTTATCTGGCGAACTGGTCGACCTTACGTTCAATTGTCTGGCTGTTATCCTTATTATGTCCAATAACCTTACTGCTGTTAATTATCAAAATCTCTTAAGCCAAAAATAAAGCAGGTCGAGATATTTACAGTTCGATATTTTAAAATCAAAAAAAATCTGTAAAAACCGTTATAATTATCGCGGTTTTTAAAAGATATAACTTGTTAAAGAGTGATGCTATGAGCTACAGCAATATCCCAGCGGGTAAAGATGCGCCAAACGACATCTATGTCATTATCGAAATTCCTGCAAATGCAGCACCAATCAAATATGAAATCGATAAAGATTCTGATGCATTATTTGTAGACCGTTTCATGGGTACAGCAATGTTCTACCCAGCAAACTATGGTTATGTACCAAATACACTTTCTCTAGATGGCGACCCTCTAGACGTATTGGTAGTAACTCCACACCCAGTAGAGCCAGGTTCAGTCATTCGTTGCCGTCCTGTCGGTAAACTGAACATGGAAGATGACGGTGGTGTTGATGCGAAACTGGTTGCAGTTCCACACGACAAACTGACTCCGATCTACAAAGATGTTCAAGAATATACTGATCTTCCTCCATTACTGATCAGCCAAATCGAACACTTCTTCCAGCATTACAAAGACTTGGAACCAGGCAAATGGGTTAAGTTAAGTGGTTGGGAAGGTGCTGATGTTGCGAAACAAGAAGTACTCAGCTCAATTGCAGCTTATGCAGAAGCAAATAAATAATTCATTTGCTTTTCAGTTTGAGTCTTTAGCTTTTTAAAGCTTAAACAAAAAAAACCTGCACAATGTGCAGGTTTTTTATTATGGTTTGAAATTCGGGTGAATTAGAATAATTTCACAGGAATGTCTAACCAAATACGCCATTCGTTGGTGTCACCAATGTAGTTAGATTGGTAATCATTGCTTGCACGGTAGTAAGAGTGACGTAAACGCAAGCTTGCATCTTTAGCAAAACCAGATTGAACAGTGTATTTCACTTGGTTAAAGAATTCACGTTCATGAGCATCGCTAGTCGCTAACACTGAACGATCGCCTTCAGGGTCTGCTGGTACATCAATATCCCAACCATATACAAATGCTGAAGTCCAAGATAGACCAGGAACATTTACAGCACCGAAGTCAAATGTGTATTGAAGTTGTGCTGATTTTTCATTATTGCCAATGAAGTCAGACAGGTATGAGTTTGGTAGATAAATCGTTTGATGACCATCACCTACACCGCGACCCAAACCATAGTCATAGCCTGTGTTACCAGTATTCTGTTGGTAAGCCACCATGACATTGTGCGGACCAGTATTGTAAGTGGTAGAAATAGCCCAAATATTGTTGCTTAAGTTACTTAAGTCATTTGTGGTATGAGAATAAGTATATGCACCACCGTCAGCTTTTTTATCCCACTCAGTATGATAGCCACTAAAATCGTGAGTTAAAGTGCCGCCATTGGCTACTGCATAGCTATAGTTCGCATTCACATAATGACGGTCTAAACGGTCTTTAATATCTGTACCATAGTAAGAAGCGTTTAGAGCATCACTAAATTTATATTTCGCGCCCCAAACAACAGCACGATCAAGCTCGTTACCATCAGAGTCGATTTGGTCTGAATATTGGTTTTTAGTAAATTTACCAGCTGTTAATGACAGGTTATCAATTTCATTGCTAGTCACTAATACGCCTTCAAAGTATTCAGGAACGAGACGTGCAGTATTTGATGCCAATACAGGAAGATCTAAAACTTGGGTACCATATACAGCAGTGGTATTAGATACACGAGCTTTCACATAAGCGCCGCCACGAGCCCAATGATCATAAGTATCGCCAGCACCTTTAACGTACTCACCTTTAGCATTGAAACCGTTTTCACGAGGAATCATGCCATTACCGGCATTTTTGTTGTTTCCTAGTTTGAAAGAAGCATCACCGATGATCCCGGCACCAAAGCCGACTACACCTTGAGTAAAGCCAGAATCCAGTTTCACAATTGCAGTCTGTGCAGCTGAACTTGTATCTGCTACGCCATTTTTCTTATCACGAGATAAATAACCAGTACGGAAAAGTACAGATCCTTCTGCGTCTTCTACAAAACCTTTAGACTCACTCTGCTCGCTAGCAAAAGCGGTTGAGATCAATGCAGCCTGAATCAAAACTGCCAATGTTAATTTTTTTGTGTTTTGCATTGGGAGAGAGCCTTATACAAATTGATGGAAATTTTTAGGAATTGTATAAGATTCGCTGAATAAATGTCATTTTTATTTACGATATTCCACTAAAGTCGATGGATTTTTTTTAATCTAAAGTGAATAATGGTAAGAGATCTAACAGTCTAAATCCTGACCATATAGTAAAAAAACAAATAAAAACAAAGATATTTTTTAAATATAAATTCTCTGAAGGGTATGACTCATGAGTGCATCAATAATATTTAAAATTAAAATTCTTAGAATGAAAAAGTTGAGTGTTCAAAATCTTCATTTTCTGTATCAGACTCTTCATTAATAATTTCTTAAAAGTGAGAATTGATTATAAATTATTGAATTTTAATATATAAATATTTAATTTAAATATTTATAAATCCAAAAATGCGCATAGATTTCTGAATAATAAAAAGTCATTCCATGAGCATCACTTTTTCTTGCTTAGCACTATTTTGAACTTTTTAATCCAGAAATTTTCTGAGTTTGAGCAAGAATCGAAAACTCGAATAGAGCAATGTGTTTCTTTACTTTTTATTTCTGCACCTTTTTTTAGCACAAAATTTAATCAAAGCGAAAATAGACTCAAAATGGCGCAACTTGTAAATGATTATGTATAAGACCGAAAAAAGAAAATAAATCCTTGAAAAAGGACCAAGGTTAAAAAGAATCTATTAAAGTGCTTTTTTTAAAAATTTAAATATAATTTAAAAACAAATACCTAGTGATTTGTTTTATTTATATTCATCAGATTTCCGTTGTTTTATTCCAGATTGGCATAGCTCTTGCAAATTTCGAACTTGAGTTTAATCAATATCATAAAAACGTCTCAGACGATCTGGGGGAGTCATACAATGAAATCAACATTAAAAGTATTATCTTTTGCTTTACTAGGTGCTGCATCTTCTTTCACTTTCGCGGATGAACCAGCTGCTGAACATTCAGTTTCTGGAAATATCAGTGTACTTTCAAGCTATAACCTGCGTGGGATTACCAACACACCTGAAAATAGCGGAGCTACTTTACAAGGTGGACTTGACTATAATCATGCCTCTGGCTTCTATGCAGGCTGGTGGGGTTCGACATTAGACTATGGTGATGATTTGCCCAATGCCTTTGAAAATGATTTTTATGCGGGCTATAACGGTTCAATCAATGAAGACTGGGGTTATACAGCGGGTTTAACTTATTATTACTATTATGATATTGGCAATACAGGCTCAAATGGTTTTGAAACCATGCTGGGTCTGACGTACAAAGATTTTGGTGTGACTGCTCAAACATTGCTTGAAGATCTTGATTGGGGTAATGCAGGGGATACTTATCTTAAAGGCACCTATAGCTATGCACTGCCAAAAGATTTTAGTCTGGATACTGCACTTGGCCTATATATTTATGCCAAAGATGGCGACATAAAAGGAACAGAAAACAGTTTCGGTTTCCGTCATTTCGATATCGGTCTAAGCAAGCCACTTGCTGATACAGGCATCACCGCCAGCATGAATTATATTTTTGGTGGTTATAACCGTTTTGAAGATAAACAGAAAAATAAAGTGGTATTAGGACTAGGCTACAGCTTCTAATCTTTGGGGTTTAAAAAAGGCGATCTCAGGTCGCCTTTTTTAGTGTTCTAAATCTGCTGCTGCCCGCGATAAGATAAAGCCTCCGACAGATGCTGGCTTTGGATATCGGGACTTTGATGCAAATCGGCAATGGTACGTGCGACACGCAAGACCCGATGATAGCCTCGGGCTGACAAATTTAATTTTTGCTGCGCCAGTTCAAGCATATTCTGAGCAGACTGATCTAATGCGGCATATTGCTCTAGCTGCTTCGGACTAAGGCTCATGTTCAAGGCATTTTGCCGTTCGATCTGAATATTATAGGCGCTGATCACACGCTGTCTGACCGTTTCAGAGTTTTCGACAGGTTTATTGTCCTGTAATTCCTGTGCCTGTAAAGGTGGTACGTCAATATGCAGGTCAATCCGATCCAGTAATGGGCCAGAAATCCGGCTCTGATAACGCTTAATGCTTTCAGGTGAACATTGACAGCGGCTGTCCTGATTAAATGCATAACCGCATGGACAAGGATTCATGGCTGCCACCAGTTGAAAATTGGCTGGAAAAGTAATTTGCCGGGAAGCACGTGAGATTACAATTTCTTTGGACTCAAGCGGCTGACGTAATACTTCTAAAACCTTGCGGTCAAACTCAGGCAGTTCGTCTAGAAATAAAACGCCCAAATGTGCCAGTGTGATCTCTCCAGGTTTAGGATGTGAGCCACCGCCGACCAGTGCAATGGCAGACGCAGTATGATGCGGTGCCCGAAATGGCCGCTGGCCAAAGGGATGATTGGCATTGGCAATTGAATAGATACTAGCAACTTCCAGATTTTCCTGAGTATTTAAGGGAGGTAAAATACTGGCGAGGCGCGATGCTAATAAGGTTTTACCTGTACCAGGTGGGCCGCGGAACAGCAGGGAATGGCCACCTGCAGCTGCAATTTCCAAGGCACGTCGTGGTCGCAATTGTCCTTTCACATCCGCAAGATCAAATTTATAAAAAGAGTGCTGATCTAATGGACTGGTCTTAAACGGGGGCAAGGTTTCTGCTTGAGCCAGATGTGCACAGACTTCCTGTAAATGATTGGCAGCAAATACCTGAAAATCCGGAAGCTGAGAGGCTTCCTGAGCATTCGGACTAGGCAAGATCAGTTGATGCTGTGCCTGCTGGCAGGCGATTGCAATACTCAGGATTCCTGTTACTGGCCGCAATTGACCATCTAGGGCCAGTTCACCAATAAATTCAAGGTCATCTGTGCAATTTTCTGGAAGCTGCCCTGAGGCCACTAAAATTCCTAGCGCAATCGGCAAGTCCAAACGTGAGCCATCTTTAGGTAGATCGGCAGGTGCCAGATTAATGGTCAGGCGTTTGGTCGGAAACTGAAAGCCGCTATTCAGAATAGCTGATCGAACCCGATCCTTACTTTCCCTGACTGCGGCTTCAGGAAGCCCCACAATGGTGAGGGAAGGCATGCCAGAACTGACATGAACTTCGACTTCAATTAAAGGTGCATGCAGGCCTAACAGGCCTCGCGTATAAATTTTGGCAAAAGACATATTGTTGTTCCAATATAGTGCATTATTTTTATTGTTCTCGTGTCTTTTGTGCACTGTAGTTGTGCTTATTTTTTAATCGAGACTTTTTCTTCTAGCTCTTCGACTTGTTTTAGTAAAACATTTAAACGCTGATTGGCATTATTTAGGGCAGTGCGTTGACGTTCGAGCTCTTCTTTAGACACTAAATCCATTTTACTGACGGCTTCATTGAGCAGGGCACGCAGATTGTGCTCCAGGTCCTTTTTAGGGTGTTCAACTTGCTGCAAAATTGCTTGTAACAGGGTTTCAATCATAATCTGATCCATCGCCATATAAATGCGCGGACAGTGTAGCATTGCTGCAAGAGTGACTTACAGTATTTCAGATAAAATATAGGCTGCTTCGATTAGTAATATTGTAAAAATCCACATAAAAAATATCCAATTTGTGCAGATTCCAATACGTTATAAGTATAAAATAAAAGAGCAAGAAACATCGTGCCGGGCTTTCTAATTTCCCCCGACCTTAGGAATCTTGGCATGAAATTTGAACATAAAACCTTACTGGTGAAATAAGCCGAAGGAAAACAAACATGAAGCTCGTAACTGCAATTGTAAAACCTTTCAAATTGGATGATGTGCGTGAAGCATTATCTGAAATTGGTGTTCAAGGCATCACTGTGACTGAAGTCAAAGGCTTTGGTCGTCAAAAAGGCCATACTGAACTTTATCGTGGTGCTGAATACGTTGTAGATTTCCTACCGAAAGTCAAAATTGAAATCGCAATCAGCGACGAAATGGTTGATTCGGTAATTGAATCAATTACTCGTGTTGCAAGCACTGGCAAAATCGGTGACGGAAAAATTTTCGTAACTAACTTAGAACAAGTCATCCGTATTCGTACCGGTGAAACAGGTGCAGACGCTGTTTAATTTGGCACGAAGTTTGCTGAGTACCTAATAACTCACAAAAAAACATGGTTGGGGGATACGAATGAAAAAAATGCTAATGGCGTTCGGCTTGTCCAGCGCTCTTTTAGGTGGTTCTGTTGCGTGGGCTGAAGAGGCCGTAACAGCACCAACACCTACTGAAGAAGTCGCACTCGTTGCAGAGACTGGCGATACTTCACTTACAACAACAGACACAACTACAGCAGAGATTGCTGAAGTGGCGCCAGCGGAACCAGCAGCGCCTGCAGAAGAAGAAGCTACTCTCGATACTGGCGATACAGCCTGGATTCTCACTTCAACAGCCCTTGTATTACTGATGACCATTCCAGGTTTAGCCCTGTTCTATGGCGGTATGGTCCGTAAGAAAAATGTGCTGGCAACAATGGCACACAGCTTTGTTGCTGCAGCCGTAGTCAGTATTGCCTGGGTCGTGATTGGCTATACATTGGCCTTTGGTGAAGGAAATGCCTTTATCGGCAGTCTGGACAAGCTCATGCTGGCTGGAATAACCACCGATGCGCTTTCAGGCACGATTCCTGAAATCCTGTTCGTGATCTTCCAAATGACGTTTGCCATCATTACGGTTGCCATCATCAGCGGTTCAATTGCGGAACGTATGAAGTTTGGTGCTTTTGTGGCATTCATTGCACTCTGGGTGATTCTGGTGTATGCACCAATTACTCACTGGGTATGGGGTGGCGGCTGGTTAGGCAACGACGGTGCGCTTGACTTTGCTGGTGGTACAGTCGTTCATATCAACTCAGGTGTAGCGGGTCTGGTTGCAGCCTACATGCTTGGTAAACGTATGGGCCTTGGCCGTGAATCAATGGCGCCACATAATCTGACTTTAACTGTAGTCGGTGCAAGCTTACTTTGGGTAGGTTGGTTTGGCTTCAATGGTGGTTCAGCATTGGGTGCGAATGGTTCTGCAGGTTATGCGCTGATCGTAACTCAAGTTGCAGCAGCGGCAGCAGCGATCTCTTGGTTAATTACTGAAAAAGTAGTACGTGGTAAAGCCTCTGTATTAGGTGGGGCTTCTGGTGCGGTAGCAGGTCTGGTGGTGATTACTCCAGCGGCTGGTTTCGTTACTGTCGGTGGTGCGCTGGCAATGGGTCTGATCGGTGGTGTGGTATGTTTCTGGGGTATTACTGCTCTGAAACGTACACTGAAAGCTGATGATTCTCTGGATGCCTTTGGCCTGCACGGTGTGGGTGGTATCGTTGGTGCGATTCTGACAGCATTCTTCGCAAGCGAATTCATCATGGGTGATGCTGCTCCAGCAAATGTAATGAGCCAACTTTGGGTTCAAGTTGAAGGTGTACTTGCAACCATCGCTTACTCTGCAGTATTAACTTTCGTGATTCTTAAAGTGATTGATCTGATCATCGGTATCCGTGTTTCTTCTGATGATGAACGCATGGGTCTGGACTTGAGTCAACATGGCGAACGCGTAGAATAATCTGCTAAAACAATAATCAATATATTGTGTAAAACAGCCCATCTGGGCTGTTTTTTTTCTATATATTGCGTAAAACTCTACAAAGTTTAGAATTTTTGCTACACTCGGAAATCATCAGGATTTGTTCAATTAAACCGCTATGCATTGCCCATTTTGCAATACACCAGACAGTAAAGTGATTGATTCACGCCTGGCCGCTGAAGGTTGCCAGATTCGCCGCCGTCGTGAATGCGTCAGTTGTAATGAACGCTTTACCACCTTTGAAAGTTATGAAGTGGTGATGCCGCGTGTCATCAAATCTGATGGCAAGAATGAACCCTTTGATGAAGCCAAATTACGCCGTTCCCTGATGCATGCCTTGCAGAAACGTCCTGTGACGCAAGAACAGATTGAAACGGTGCTCAGTGATATCCAGTTGCAGATTCGCCGTCTGGGTGAGCGTGATGTGAAATCACGCACGATTGGTGAAATTGTCATGCAATCTCTATTTGCACTTGATCATGTGGCTTATGTCCGTTTTGCTTCGGTCTATCAGGATTTCCAGGATGTTGAAGCCTTTCGTCGTCAGATTGAACAGATGCAGCAACGCGGTGAGTTTCAAGAATAAGCATGACTGAACTCACTCAAGATCAAATCTGGATGCGTCGTGCCATTGAGCTGGCACGTCAGGAACAGTACTCTACTAAACCCAACCCGAATGTCGGCTGTGTCATTGTCAAAGATGGCATAGTCGTGGGTGAAGGTTTTCATCCCAAAGCGGGTCAGCCTCATGCGGAAGTCTTTGCCATGCGTCAGGCCGGAGAGCAGGCACGTGGCGCAACAGCATATGTGACTTTGGAACCTTGTGCCCATTATGGCCGTACACCACCATGTGCTAAAGGATTGGTTGAAGCAGGCGTAGCTAAAGTGATTGTGGCTTGTCCTGATCCGAATCCACTGGTCGCTGGCAAAGGTGTGCAAATCCTGAAAGATGCCGGAATCGACGTTGAAGTCGGCATTTGTGAAAATGAAGCACATCCCCTGAATGATGGCTTTCTGAAAGCCATGGCCACTGGCATGCCTTACGTTCGTCTGAAAATTGCATCGAGTCTGGATGGCCGTACGGCTATGGCATCCGGTGAATCGAAATGGATTACCGGTCCTGAAGCCCGGCAGGATGTCCAGCACTGGCGTGCCATTTCTGGCGCAGTGATTACCGGGATTGAAACTGTATTGGCTGATGACTGTCAGCTCAATGTCCGTAGCCTGAAAGGTATGAATGACATCAGCACGGTAGTTCAGCCCAAACGGATTATTCTGGATCGCCAGGGGCGTTTACCCCTCACTACCAAGATTTTGGAGACTCCAGAAACGGTGATGGTGATGGGGCCTTATCGTCAGGAGCTGGCTGATCTGGGTGTGATCCAATTCGAAATTCAGCCTTTAAAAGAATTATTACAGCAACTGGTTCAGCAGCATCAGATATATGATGTGCTGGTTGAAGCAGGTGCGACTTTATCTACTGCATTTTTACAGGCAGGGCTGGTGGATGAACTCATCAGTTATGTTGCACCGACTTTATTGGGGCAAACTGCGCGTAGTATGTTCAATGCAGAATTCAGCCGAATGGCAGAACAACTTCGATTCAAGTTGCAGGACGTGACCCGTTTGGGTGATGACGTGCGCTTCAGGTTAATTCCCTCTCAAGAGACACTATGAATTCAGAGTCTACGGTTTACCACAAACGTCGCCATGCGGCACGTACCACAGATGAATATCTTTTCCATCAGCTGGTTCCTTATCTGGGGAACAAACGCCGTTTACTACACTTAATTCTGGAAGCACTTGAGAGCACGGGAACCCTAAAACGTGAAGATGGCCGTGCGCCGATTTTTGCCGATTTTTTTGCAGGTTCCGGGGTGGTTTCACGTCTGGCCCGTCAGAATGGCTATCGGGTGATTGCCAATGACTGGGAACCCTATAGTCATGCACTCAATCATGCAGTTTTAGCTTGTACTGAAGCACCTGCCTTTAAAGAACTGGGTGGCTATCAGAAAGCGATTGATTATCTGAACCGTTTGCCTGAAGTTAAAGGCTGGGTGACACATAACCTGTGTCCGCGTAATGATGAGATTTATGATCCGACCCGAGACCGTTTGTTCTTCAAACGCCGTAACGGCATGCGTATCGATGCCATCCGTCAGCAGATTGCCACCTGGCAGGCTCAAGGTGCGATTGATGACGTGGAAATGAGTGCTTTGCTGGCACCGCTGCTCTATTCAGCCAGTTTTGTCAGCAATACCTCAGGTGTATTTAAAAGTTTCCATCATGGTTGGGGCGGTAAAACCCAGACTGCACTAGAACGCATTGAATCACTACTTTGGTTAACGCCAAGCCGTTTCTGTGAAGATGCTAAGCATCAAGGACCTGCCGCAGAAATGTGGTGTGTGGATGCCCAACACTTAGCCAATCAGATGAGTGGTTTTGAAGTCGATGTGGCTTATCTGGATCCACCGTATAACCAGCATGCCTATAGCAGTAACTATCATGTGTTGAATGCTTTAACGCTGTGGGATCAGGTGGATTTACCGACTCCAGACACTAAAGGCTTCAAGAGCGGGATTGACCGTGCATGGCGTAAAGAACGTCCAAGTCAGTACAACTCATCCAAGCATGCCAAAGAAGCCTATGAAACTTTGTTAGCGACTATTAATGCGCGTTTTATCCTGACCAGTTATTCGACCGATGGTAATATCAGTGCCACAGATTTGTTGCAGGCCAACCTGAAACGCGGCCGTGTAACCTTGCTCACTCAGGATGTGCCACGTTATCGTGTCAGCAAACAGCGCCAGTCTGAACGTGCACGCGTACTAGAATTTATTGTAATTACCGACACGCATGCCAAGTCAGGTCCACCAATTCGTCAGTTACTGAGCCAGTTGCATCATTATGCTGAGCTGGGCGGTGTGGATACGACCGGTGTGAGTACCCAATTGGCCTTGTGGTAAGCGCAGAGAAAAAGGAAATAAAGATGTTTACAGGTATTATTGAAAGTCTGGGCAAGGTCGAGAGCTTGCAAAGCGTTGGCGGTGATGTACGCTTACGCATCCAGACGGATCTGGATATGTCCGATGTACATCTGGGTGACTCGATTGCCACCAATGGCATCTGTCTGACCGTAATTGACTGGGGTGAGAACTGGTATGCTGCAGACGTATCACGTGAAAGCCTGGACCGGACTACACTGGCTAACTGGAAAGTCGGCCAACCTGTAAATGTCGAAAAGGCAATGCTGCCAACTACACGCTTTGGCGGACATATTGTCTCTGGTCATGTCGATGCGGTTGGTGAAATTACAGTAGTACGTTCCGATGCCCGTTCCATTTATTTTGAAGTGACTGCACCAAAAGAAATTGCCAAATATTTGGCAGAGAAGGGCTCTATAACAGTAGATGGTATCAGCCTGACCATTAACCACTTGCGTGGTAACATCCTTAGTCTGAATCTGATTCCACATACAGCCGAACGTACCAATATTAGTACCTGGAAGTTAGGCACTAAAGTCAATCTGGAAGTGGATGTACTGGCGCGTTATATCGAGCGTTTATTGCTTGGTGACAAGGCCGCAGAAACTACAGAACAGTCTAAAATCAGCATGGAATTCTTAGCCGAAAATGGCTTTTTGAAATAAATCCGCTGAGCAATTACCAGACAGTCTAATTGAAAAATTAGACTGTTTTTTTATTTTTCGGGATAATACGTAGCTCAACTCGCGATTTTAGCCCCAGTGGACAGGTCGAATGCTCGATTTTTTACTTCATCTTGAACAGTCTTTACCTCTATTGCTGGAGCAGTATGGGGTGTGGATCTATGCAATTTTGTTCCTGGTGATTTTTGCGGAAACAGGTTCGCCATTTTTTTTCTTTTTGCCCGGTGACAGTCTGTTGATTGCCGTCGGTGCGCTGTGTTCCAGCTCCGATCTGATTACCTTACACTCCATGGGTTTATTGCTGCTGATTGCTTCGATTCTGGGTTATACCGTGAATTATTATTCAGGCAGGGTGCTCGGATTAAAATATTTCAATGAGCATTCACGGTTTTTCAAACCCGAATATATGGTCAAAACCAATCATTATTTTATGAAACATGGCGGCAAGACGATCTTAATTGCGCGTTTTATTCCCTTTGTACGTTCCTTCGGTCCTTTTGCGGCAGGTTCTGGCCATATGAGCTTTGCAACTTTCAGTTTTTATAATGTGACTGGGGGAATTCTCTGGATTAGCACTCTGCTAGGGGCTGGCTATCTGCTTGGCAATACCGCATTTTTACTGGCTGACTTGTTTTAATTTTAAAGCAGATTTTATAGTTTGATGGAATAAACTAACCAAGACAGGGGATGGATTAGGCTGAAAAATAAAAAGAATCTTTTCAGCCAACTGACGATCAACTTTACTCAGCCAGATCAGAATTTTTCAGAATATAGTCAATTTCTTCTTTGGCTGCAGCGCGTAATTTCTCACGCAGTGCATTGACGGTTTGTTCAATCACAGTTTCTGCTTCGAGTTCCAGACGTAACCGTAAGCTTTCCAGCTCAGATAAAATCTGGGTATCGTCGATATTTAGGCGACCTTTGGCAAAGTCGAGCACCTGATCCGGATTTTTCTGATAACGTGCGGCATAATCCTGAACCTCAGTATCTAGCATATGACGCATTTCAGCCAGCTTCCGAGTCTGCTCGGCAAATTTTCGCTCTTCATCACGGCGTAGCTGTTCGGCATAGGCTTGCTCTTCAGCACGTTTTTCGGCTAAGGCTTTTTCGAGTGCCCGTTGTCTGCGAATACGTGCTTCTTCAATCAGTTCGGCCTTGCGCTGCGCATACGCTGCTTCAATTTTACGCTCAGACTCTTTCTGTAACTGCTGGTCGCGGACCAGCCATTCTTCTACAGCGGTTTCAGGCTTAAGTACTTCACAGATGCGCGAGAGGTCATCGATAAAGGTCTGACGTACAGCCTCAGGCGTGTTTAACCAGCGCTGTTTAAAATCTGGACCTACATTTAATGCCACTTGCATCTCCTTGTTCACGTGATTACTTAGAGCTTAAAGGTATTTGGCTGAATGCCAAAGCGACGATATTGTTTATATTTCTCACGTCCCAGCTGTTTAGCCGGTTCATTGTTTTCAATAATCTCAATAATGTGACTAAATTTCGCATCAGGTTCAAGTGCTTCCGGATTAAAATTAAAAATAATCCAGCCAGGCTGCTCTGGTAATTGAGCCGATATACAAACGGTCGCATCTGGCTGATCGATTCCATGCGGAATAAAGCTGGCAGGATCAAAGTTCCATAGCTTTTCATCCAGTTCCTGCTGTAAGGCAGGATCGGCACACAGCAGCCAGATACGCTCTGGCTGACGCAAAATTTTACGGCATAAACGACAAGTGCTGTCCACTTGTCGTTCAGGGCTTTTTTCAAATAAATAAAAGCTGACCTTAGCCATGCTTTTGAACGCGATTAGCCAGGAATTGCATTAATAGAGGTACTGGACGGCCAGTTGCGCCTTTATTTGGACCTGAATTCCATGCAGTACCTGCAATATCCAAGTGAGCCCAGCGATATTCACGCGTAAAACGTTGCAGGAAGCATGCAGCTGTTACAGAACCGGCTTTAGGGCCACCAATATTGGCAATATCAGCAAATGGTGAATCCAGTTGTTCCTGATAGTCGTCCAGTACTGGCATGCGCCATACACGGTCAAATGCATTTTGGCCGGCGGTTTCAAGCTCTGCAGCCAGCTCATTGTCTGGCGTAAACATACCGGTCAAGACTGAACCTAAGGCCACTACACAAGCACCGGTTAGAGTTGCAATATCAATCACCAGGGCAGGGTTGAAGCGTTTCACATAAGTTAGCGCATCACAGAGTACCAGACGGCCTTCAGCATCAGTATTTAAAATTTCAACAGTTTGACCACTCATGGTGGTTACGA
Source organism: Acinetobacter sp. YH12235 (assembly GCF_013417705.1). Taxonomy (NCBI): domain Bacteria; kingdom Pseudomonadati; phylum Pseudomonadota; class Gammaproteobacteria; order Moraxellales; family Moraxellaceae; genus Acinetobacter; species Acinetobacter sp. YH12235. The sequence continues at coordinate 35,692 of NZ_VPDL01000008.1, forward strand.
TGTCACCTGGACGGGTGGCTTTGCCCGATGGCATATTTTCCGCTGCAGCAATCGCACCTACCACATGAATTGGTAAACGAGATTCGCATAGTGCACGAAGCGTGCCCAGAACTGAAGCTGCACCGCACATATCGTATTTCATTTCATCCATGCCAGCGCCTGGTTTTAATGAAATACCGCCGGTATCAAAAGTAATGCCTTTACCCAGTAATACCACTGGTGCTTCTTCACGATGCGCCAGATATTCAATTGTAATAATACGGCCTGGACGGTCTGAACCTTTGCTAACTGCAAGGAAGGCACCCATACCAAGGTCAGCCATTTGCTGTTCATTAAGTACAGTTACTTTAAGCAGGTCCGGATATTGAGCCGCCAGCGCTTGCGCCTGTTCTGCCAGATATTCTGGGAAACAAATATTGCCAGGACGATTACCCAGATCACGCGCCAGATTCTGACCAGTCTGAACGGCCTGAATCAATTGCAACTGTTCAGCTGTTAGCGGAGTTTCGGCAGCGATGAAATCAATCTGCTGCAGAATAAATTCGTTCTTTTTTGACTTGTATTCGTCATAGCCGTAGCTGGCTTGAGTTAAAGCCAATGCAAACAGATAGTGCAATTCTTGTGGAAGTTGTGTCAGATCAACAGAAATCTGTTTGAATTTTTTTTGAGAGCCTTTAATAATGGCTTGGGCAATTTTCGCCAGTTTTCCCGCTTGTAATTCGGCAGTCTTGCCGAGGCCGATCAGGGCCGCATGCTGAGACTGGCTGACCTGTCCAATCAGGCTTAAACTTTCTGCCAGACCAGCCTTGAATTGAGATGCTTCAATTAATGTATCTAGGCTGTTGATTTGGTATGTTGATGCAGCGCTCTGAATCTGTTCTGAGTCGACTAAAATCAACAAAGATTGACTTGATCCATTCTCTGGGAATGACGTATTAATTGTAAGGTTCATATCTTGTTTTCACGCCTGTTTAGATTTGCAAATCATTCAAGCATTGAAACATTTATCCGAATAGATTTTCAATGGGCAGAGCCACCTAGGTTTTATATTTTTGCTATTCGGGTAAACTAGCACTCGTTTTATGGAGCTCATTTTGGAAGAACTAATTTGATTATTCGGCGTTATCTGGTCAAGCAAGTGGTATCGACCTCCTTGGTGGTGATTGCCTTACTGACCCTTATCATGATGGGCGGTCGTTTGATCAAGTATTTTGGTGTGGCCGCACAGGGGCGTCTGGATGCTGGTATCCTGTTCAGCATCATTGGTTATCGTCTGCCTGAATTCCTGACCCTGATTCTTCCACTTGGGTTCTTTATTGGCTTAATGCTGGTCTTTGGTCGTCTCTATGTTGATCATGAGATGGCGGTCTTAAATGGTAGCGGAATTAGCCGGCATCAGCTGGCACGTCTTTTGATTCCGATGACTTTGGTCTATCTCCTTGCACAAGGCTTTCTCATGTTGTGGGCTTCACCGTGGGGGATTCGACAGTTCGAAGCCTTGACCAGTGAGCAGGCAGTACGAACCGGCTTTGATCTGGTTCGGCCCAAAGAATTTATCTCTTCCGGACCTTATACCATTTATGCCGGAGATCTATCCGAAGATCGCAAAAACCTGAAAGATATCTTCTTCTATCAGCGTGCGGAAAAAGAAGGCAAGCCAGATGTGATGATTCTGGCGCAGGAAGCGACCCGAATTGAAATGCCGCATGATGCGGCCAATGTGGTCGATCTCGTCAATGGCCGCCGCTATGAAATTTATCCAGGCACGCCGCAATATACCCAGGCTGAATTTGAAAGCTATCGTTTACGGATCGAAAGTGATAAAGAAGCAGAACTGGCCAGTGATGAAGTCGAGGCCTTGCCGACCGGACAGCTTTGGAAAAACCGTCAGGATCCGGTGGTAGCCAGTGAGCTTGGCTGGCGTGTCTTTGTACCATTTGCCATTGTAATTGCCCTGATTTTGTCTGTAGCCCTGTCTGAAGTGAGCCCACGTCAAGGTCGCTATCTCAAATTATTCCCGGCACTGATGATCTTTGCCAGCCTGATCGTCGCCCTGATGGCGATCAAAACCCGGGTCAGCAAGGCGGAAATGGGCATTTGGGCTTATCCATTGGTCCTGATCATATATGCCATAGCCGGTGCATTGTTCTCACGTAAACAGAATTTGGCGCCAAAAATTAAAAAACGGATTCAGCGAGTGAGGTCTTAACAATGTTAGCACGTCGTATAGTTGCCAAACATGTGACCGGAACCACCGCGCTGGCGATGTTTGGGGCAACCGCTGTTCTTTCAGGTCTGCAGGTCTTATTTACGTATTTAGGTGAATTGGGTTCCCTGAAAGAAGGCTATGGTGCCTGGGATGCCTTGAAATATGTACTCTGGGGGGCACCGAATTATCTTTATGAAATCCTGCCAATTTCGGCACTGATTGGCGCGGTACTCGGTTTAGGTACATTGGCTTCCAATAGTGAACTGATCATAATGCGTTCAGTCGGAGTCAGTCTGTGGCGGATTGTCGGCTGGGTGATCCGTTCAGCATTGCTATTGGTCGTATTATCGTTTGCCCTGAGCGAGTGGGTGATTCCATATACCAATGAACAGGCCAAAGCAGTCAAAAGCTATAACAAGCCAGTCAAAATTGGTGAAGTGAAAGGTTACTGGACGCGTGAGGGTAATCGCTTTATCTATATTGATTATGCCAACGCCAAGGGCCAGCTGAAAAATGTACAGATGCTGGACTTTGATGACAATTACCGACTGCGGGGTACTCTGGATGCCAAGCAGGGTGAATTCGTCAAAGATGGGGCTTGGAAACTAGGTAGCACAGAACAGTTTGATATTTTACAAAACGGCAATGCGACACTGGTACAGCATGATGAGCAACCACTGGCTTTGGCCTTGCAGCCGAAATATGTGCATATGGTGACGATTGATCCGGAAGATTTATCGCCAAGCCAGCTGGTGAGCTTTATGAGCTATATGCATGAATATAGTCAGGTACCTAAAACCTATCAGCTGGCTTTCTGGCAGAAAGTCGGTTCGCCATTTGCCCTGATTGCGCTGGTAGTGATTGCCTGTTCATTTATCTTTGGGCCATTGCGTCAGCAATCGATGGGCTTCCGTTTGGTGATTGCGTTATTCGCAGGGTTAGGCTTCTTCTATCTGCAGGATTTTCTCGGTTATGCCAGTCTGGTCTATGCGCCGTCACCGGCATGGTTTGTATTTATTCCTATTTTGCTGATGTTTGCTATTGGCGGCTACTTGCTCCATCGGGCCCGCTAAACTACAGGAAAATAGAAGAAATCAATCGCAACAAGAGGCTTAAACCATCGTCTGGTCATGGCCTCTTTTTGCAAAATTCGGTAAACTAGAGCGATTAATTCGTAGACGAAAAGAGTATTTCATTATGACGGATGCAACTGCTGGCAAAATCCCTCACGTTTTGGTGATTATGGATGGTGTGGGTCATCGCGAAGCGGTCGAAGACAATGCGTTTTTAGCGGCTAAACGACCAAATTTAACTGCTATGCAGGAAAAGCATCCGCATGGTTTGATCTCAGGTTCAGGTGAAGATGTCGGCCTGCCTGATGGTCAGATGGGGAACTCTGAAGTCGGTCATATGAATCTTGGTGCTGGCCGTGTGCTGTATCAGGACTTTACCCGTATTACCAAAGATATCCGTACTGGGGCTTTCTTCGAACATGAAGTGCTGGTAGATGCGGTTGAGAAAGCCAAAGCAGCAAATGGCGCAGTCCACATTATGGGTCTGTTGTCTGAAGGCGGTGTGCACTCACACGAAGATCATATCGTGGCGATGGCTGAACTGGCTTTAAAACGCGGTGCTCAGGTTTATCTGCATGCGTTTCTCGACGGCCGTGATACACCACCAAAAAGTGCGCAACCCTCTTTAGAAAAACTGGATGCATTATTTGCTCAATATCCGGGCCAGGGTCGTATTGTCAGCATGATCGGTCGTTATTTTGCCATGGACCGTGACAACCGTTGGGATCGTGTAGAGCAAGCGTATCGTCTGCTGACTGAAGGTGAAGCAGTGCGTACTGCAGCTAGTGCAGTTGAAGGTCTGGAACAGGCTTATGCTGCAGAGGAATCAGACGAATTCGTAAAAGCGACTCGCATTGGCGACACTGTGAAGATTCAGGATGGCGACAGCGTCGTATTCATGAACTTCCGTGCTGACCGTGCCCGTGAATTGACTCGTGCCTTTGTTGAAAAAGATTTTGCCGGTTTTGAACGTAAGGTTGTACCGAATCTGGCGAAATTCGTAATGTTGACCCGTTATCAGGCGACCATTGATGCACCAGTAGCCTATATGCCAGAAGCGCTGGTAAATTCTTTAGGTGAGTATCTGTCGAACCTGGGTAAAACTCAGCTACGTATTGCAGAAACCGAGAAATATGCGCATGTAACGTTCTTCTTTAGCGGTGGCCGTGAAGATGAATATCCAGGTGAAAAACGTATCCTGATCCCATCTCCAAATGTTGCGACTTATGACCTGAAACCGGAAATGAGTGCCTATGAAGTAACAGATGAACTGGTGGCAGCGATCAATTCAGGCGAGTTTGACCTACTGGTTGTGAACTATGCCAATGGTGATATGGTCGGCCATACTGGTGTATTTGATGCAGCAGTGAAAGCCGTTGAAGCCGTGGATACTTGCTTAGGCCGAGTTTATGAAGCTGTGATGGCGAAAAAAGGTCATATGATTATTACTGCAGACCATGGTAATGTGGAGCAGATGCAGGATTATCAGAGCGGTCAAGTGCATACCCAGCATACCACTGAACTGGTTCCATTTATCTATGTGGGTCCAAGCTCTGCAACAATCGCAGAAGGTGGCGTATTGGCTGATGTTGCACCAACCCTGCTGAACTTGATGCAAATTCCGGTACCAGCTGAAATGCAGGGTCGCAATCTTATTGAGCTGCACGCTTAATCTTTTATAAAACAGGTCTAAGAATGATAAAAACACATGGCAAGTCTGTAGTCTTATCCTGCTTACTGATGTGTTTGAGTCATTCCGCCTGGAGTGCTGTTTCGACCGAGATGGCACTCGATGAACTGGAAATGGATGAACAGGTCTATAATGAAATTCCTGTTACATCCATCCAGGAATTTGTTCAGATTTATGGCATCGTCAAAGATAATTATATTCAAGACAAAAATGACGATGTGCTTTTCCAGCAAGCCATTCAAGGTTTGGTGAGCGGCCTGGACCGCTATTCCCGCTATTTATCTCCTGAAGACTATAAACAGCTGCGTGAATATACTGAAGGTGATCTGGCCAGTATTGATTTTGATCTGCATTTTAATCCACAGCTAAAACAATGGATGGTACAAGGCCTAAGTCCGGATGCTGACTCTGCCAAACAAGGCCTTCGCAATGGTGTCACAGTTTATAAGATTGATGATCAGGTCTTGAGTGCGCTGAAACGTGAGCAGGTGCGAGATTTATTGACTGGTGCCATTGGCTCTACTTTAACGCTTCAGCTTTCTGCGCAAAGTGTACCGATTACACTGGTCCGCAATACCAAAGTGGATACCGAGATTAAATCGACTTTACACAGTAATCAGGTTCTGGTGCTGCAAGTCAAAGTTTTCCAGCAAGATACTGCTAATGAAATCAAGCGAATTATTGAAAGTTATTCAACCAATCGCCTGAAAGCAGTGCTGTTTGACTTACGTAATAATCCGGGTGGTTTATTGTCTGCGGCTGTTGAATCAGCAGATTTGTTCCTGAATCAGGGCATTATTGTCTCGACCAAGAGCCGTTCTGAAGGCAATCAGCAATTTCAGGCACTACCAGGAATTGAGTTCCAGAACCTGAAAGTTGGTATTCTGATCAATAACCGTTCGGCTTCCGCTGCAGAAGTATTTACTGCTGCTCTGAAAGAACATAATCGTGCCTGGGTGGTAGGGGAAAAGAGCTATGGCAAAGGGGTGGTGCAGAAACTGTTTCCTTTGAGCAATGGCTCTGCTTTGCAGATGACTGTATCGCAATACTTTAGCCCGAGCGGCAATATGATTGAAGGACAGGGGATTCAGCCACATTTCACCTATCCTCTCGGTCAGGATGCGCGTGAGGAGAGCTATCTGGATCACGTCACAGACTTGCTGCTCCTGCAGAAATAATTATTCCTCTTCTTCGGTATCCAGTCCGAATTTTTTCAGACGATAACGTAAAGAGCGAAACGACATACCGAGTTTTTTGGCGGCCAATGTACGATTCCAATGCGTCAGATTCAAAGCATTCAGCAGAATTTCTTTTTCAATCTTTTCTAAATACAGTTCCAGACCTTCCTCGGGGAGTTTCTTGGGAATAATGATCTGATCCGTAGATGAGGTCGGCTCTGCCAGATTTGCCGTTTCTGATTGGACGGATACCGTATGACGCAGTGGAGCAGTTTGCAGATGCTGAAGATCAATTTTGTCTTCATCACTCAAAGTAATTGCGCGTTCAATAATGTTACGCAGTTCGCGTACATTGCCCGGATAGTATTGCTCCAGTAAAAATTCCTTGCTCCGTTCCGTCAGTTTTTTCGCAGGAATCTCCCATTCCTGACAGATCTTTTGAACAAAATGCTCAGCGAGGAGCAGAATATCTTGGCCGCGCTCACGCAGTGGTGGTAAGACCAGATCCATCACGTGAATACGGAAGAACAAATCCTGACGGAATTTGCCTTGTTGTACCAGCGCATCGAGATCCTGGTGGCTGGCACTAATGACACGGAAATCGACATCAATTTCAGTATCGGAACCGACGGGACGAATGCGTTTTTCCTGGACGGCACGTAACAGTTTAACCTGCATAGATAGCGGTAATTCGGCGATTTCATCTAAGAACAAACTACCTCCATGGGCAGACTGAATTAGTCCTTGTTTGTCCTGAGTCGCGCCAGTAAAGCTGCCTTTCTTGTGGCCAAACAGTTCACTTTCCATTAATTCAGTCGGGATTGCACCGCAGTTAATCGCGATAAAAGGTCCTTCATTGCGGTTACTAAGACGATGGACCAGATTGGCCACCACTTCTTTCCCGGTCCCTGATTCACCAGTAATAAATACCGGAGCTTGAGAACGGGCAATTTTTTTCAAGGTGACCCGCAATTGCTGAATAGGCAGAGATTGTCCAATCAGCAATTTATGTTCTAATGAATCATTGGAATTATTCTGATAATAGTCTACTGGTTTATTCAGTGCTTTTTGCAGCAGTTGTTCCAGATGCTTTTGATTGATCGGTTTGCTAACAAAGTCAAATGCACCTGCCTTGAGTGCAGCAATAGCAATATCCATATTGCCATAAGCCGTTAGAACAGCTACCGGAAGGTGAGGGGAATGCTGGTTAATCCAGTCCAGTAATTGCAGACCATTGCCATCAGGAAGATTTAGATCTGTCAGACAGGCATCATATTGATGATCCCTAAGACATTTTTTTGCATCTTCCAGACGATGAGCAATATGCGTACGGATTCCCATGCGCATCAATGACATTTGCATGAGGGTACATAGATCTTCCTCATCATCCACCAATAAAACCAGTGGTTGTCGTTCCACAATATTTCCCCTTATTCCTTTTATGCTGTCACACGTTGACAGCTAATCCGAAAGCATGCGCCCTGTTCTTGTGAAATGTAGTTGAGTTGTGCCTGATTGGCTTCACAAAAACTGTGTGATAAATATAGTCCGAGTCCCGTTCCATGGATAGACGTGCTGAAAAAAGGTTTAAATAATAATTCCTGATCATGGGTGGCAACACCAGAGCCAAAATCCCGGACATCTATCCATACCTTATGTTCATATGGGTGAATATTCAATTGAATATGGGACGAATCCGGTGAATTATGACGGATAGCATTACGAATCAGGTTAATTAGAATCTGACGTAACTGGGCCTCATCAAACTGAATTGCCAGTGGTACATCAATATTAAATTGAATCTGGTCCGCCACATCTGCTAAATCTTCCTGAATAAACAGTGGTATAAATTCATTCAGCTGAATTACGACTGGATGGGTTTCTTTATTCTTCACCATATTCAGGGTGTCCTGAATAATCCGGTCAATCCGGGTGGCCTGTCGGCTAATCATCTGATGCAGAACTTGTTGCTGTTCAGGTTCAGAATCGAGATAAAGATCATTGGCCTGTACAATGGCAGCCAGAGGATTGCGAATTTCATGGGCAATACTGGCGGAAAGCTGGCCTAGAGCAGCAAGCTTTAACTGTTGCACCTGCTGATTAAGTTTACGGGCATCTTGCAGCACGAGGAGAGTCAGAGTCTGGTGCGGCACAATCAGCTTTTGTACCTGCACGTGAATATTATAACGACTCTGCTGGGATTCAAATTGAAACCGCTCGCCATTTTCCAGATTTTCAAAACGGATCAGTTCAAACAGGTCATTTTGAGATTGGTATAACGAAAATCTTTCATGGGCATACATTGGCTCAATGCCCAGCAGATGACAGGCAGCCGGATTACTGAGCACCACATGGTAATTCTCATCTAAAACCAGATAGCCGGTTTCAATCTGTTCCAGAATATAGCGGTTAATATTCTGTAAGCGATATAGTTCCAGCGATTGAGAAAAATTCAGGTTTTCCAGAATCTGAAAGCGCCGTACCGCAATTTGTCCTGAGCCATAGACGACAAAAAACAAAAAGGCCAGCAGGGCACTATTCCCGATATTGGTAAGCGAGGAAAAGGCAAAAATACTGCCGATAAAATGCTGGTAGATGATACTAATCACCGCAATCAGGGTGATGATCAGGGCCTTCTTGGCATCGAGCAATAATGAGGCTGAAAAAATGGTAATAACAAAAATCAGTCCGAGATGCACGTTTGGACCCTGACTGGCCAAGGTCAATAAACTGAGAAAAAAGACATCGCTGGCAAAAATCAGAATGAACTGCGGCTGAATCAGGCGCTTTACCCATCTCAGCGTAAACAGCTGCACAGTATTGACGGCGACGCTAATCATTAAGGCATAGTGATAGAGTTTAGGATACTGATAATCTGTAGTCATATCAGGATAAGTCAGCAGAAAAATCAGCAACAGACCCGTGCTGATAATCAGGCGGTAGGCGCTATACCATAGGCCCAGATGATATTGATTCAGTTCAGAATAACTGGATGTTTGCGCCATAGGAACCGCATTAAGCAGAGGGTTAAATTAAGGTTTAATCAGGCCATAGCGCATTGCAAGATGGGTTAGTTTAACATCACTATCGATATTCAGTTTTTCGAAGATCCGGTAACGGTAAGTATTAACTGTTTTAACACTCACAAACAGCTTGTCGGCAATTTCCTGCGCACTGATACAGTTCACAACCATCATGGCTACCTGCATTTCACGTTCAGACAGTGCATCAAAAGGGGATTGCTGGGTATCGGACAGGTAAGAACTCGCCAGCTGTTCAGCAATGTCGGCACTGAAATATTTACCGCCCTGCATGACTTTATTGATGGCACGGACCATCTCTGATACAGGTGCACCTTTGGTGATATAACCTTTGGCACCTGCTTTCAATAATAGTGAAGGATAAGGTTCTTCAGCCAGGCCACTGACCGCAAGAACTTTGGTTTCAGGAGCAGTCTGTAGCAAACGGCGTGTGGTTTCTACACCACCGATACCAGGCATGTTGACATCTAACAGAACCACATTGGGATGATGCTGACGGACGAGGGTAATTGCTTCTTCACCAGATTCAGCCTGTCCAATCACCTGAACATCCGCATGGTCTTCCAGCATTCTGCAAATTCCAGTACGAACTAATTCATGGTCGTCGACAACTAAAACTGTGATCACCTAGACTCTCCCTCATTAAAAAATCATTTTTTTGTTACATAAAGCAAAATAAGCTTGCAATGAAACTACAAAATTAGCAATCCTATTCGCAGATTAAATCTGAAACTTATCACATAGTGTCAAGAACAAAAAATGTTCGGCATTGTGTTTAAATGTAAGGCATATTAGAGGTAATACGCAAATCAATCTTACCTCTGTTAGTTGAGTGAAGGAATAGTGAAGAAAATAAACAAGTCTTTAAGGCATCTACTCGGCCTGTCCGTGTTAATCAGCATGAGCACGACAAGTTTTGCTGAAATCATTATGAATTCTGGCACAACAGAGGGCGGATCCAGCATCAGCTGGTCTTCTGATGAAGTCAATCAGCTCATGAATGATAATTTGAGCGTATCTGCTGCAGAACCTTCACCACCAGGTTCAGCAACTGTTACGACGACGATTCGTCAGGGCGGTGCACCAGCACCAGTACCGACAAAACCTGTGCAGATTATTGATAATAGTCATTTTATTAATCAACCTGCTGTAAGTGCGCGTGCAGCTCTGGTGATGGATTCACAGACAGGTGAAGTGTTATTCAGTAAAAATACCAATAATGCTTACCCGATTGCGTCGATTACCAAATTGATGACTGCAGTAGTGATTTCAGATGCGCGTTTGAATATGTCTGAAAAAATTACTCTGCAACAGGCTGATTTTTCCTGTGCAGGCTGTAAGAGCTCAAGTTCTACCTTAAGAGCCGGGGACAGCATGAATCGTGCTGAAGCCTTATTATTTGCTTTGATGAAGTCTGAGAACCCGGCTGCAGCTGCATTGGCGCGTACTTATCCAGGCGGTCGTGCAGCCTTCATTGCGAAGATGAATGCCAAAGCTAAAGAGCTGGGCATGAATTCAACCCACTATATGGAATCTACTGGCCTGCATCCTGGCAATGTGTCTTCTGCACGTGATTTGGGGATTCTGGTCAATACCGCTTCACAGTATGGCCTGATCCGTCAATTCTCTACCACTGCCAGCTATGATTTCAACCTGGGTTACCGTGTATTGAAATCCAACAACACCAATTCACTGGTGCGTAATGGTGGTTGGAATATCAATCTGTCTAAAACCGGTTATATTAATGAAGCAGGACGTTGTGTCGTCATGCACACCACCTTGAATAACCGTCCTGTGGTGGTCGTGGTATTAGGTGCGGATTCAACTGCTGCACGTACCAATGATGCGACTCGTCTGATGACTTGGGTATCTAGCCTGCCTAAACAACGTGTTTAATCTTTTTTAAGCGCATATAAAAAGCCCTGCAATTGCAGGGCCTTTTATTTCAATCTAAATTACATATTAGAAAGAATTGATTCACGAACCTGTTCTAAAGTTGCGTCAATTGAAAGCATTACGGCATCAGAACATTGTTTGATCGCAGTATCCGGATCTTTCAGACCGTTACCAGTTACAGTACACACGATCACAGAACCTTCAGCAATTTTACCTGCTTTAATGTCACGGATTGCGCCACCGATTGAAGCTGCAGATGCAGGTTCTACGAATACGCCTTCATACATAGAAAGAAGACGTTGCGCTTCCAGAATCTCGGCATCAGTCAGTTCATCGAACCAGCCTTTAGAATCACGAACAACCGCTTTCGCATGGTTCCAGCTTTGTGGATTACCAATACGGATTGCAGTTGCAACAGTCTCAGGATTTTCAACAGGTGCACCACGAAGGAAAGGTGCAGCACCAGAAGCCTGGTAACCTACCATTGTTGGCAGACCTTCAGGTTTAGGACCAGTGAAGGCATCAGTAGCAGCGTCGTAAACCACTTGCTCAAACTCGCCAGCAGGCTGATTTGCAACCGCTTCGGTATAACCCATCCAGTGCGCAGTAATGTTACCCGCATTACCTACAGGCAGGCAGTGGTAATCTGGTGCACGGCCCAATTCATCCACGATTTCGTAAGCAATGGTTTTTTGACCTTGCAGACGGTATGGGTTGATTGAGTTCACGATAGTGACAGGTGCTTTGTCAGCGATTTCTTTTACCAGACGCATACCGTCATCGAAGTTACCGCGGATTTGCATGGTGATCGCACCATACATCATCGCTTGCGCCATTTTGCCCATCGCAATTTTGCCTTCTGGGATTAAAACAAACGCCTTGATACCTGCACGCGCTGCATAAGCTGCTGCAGCTGCTGACGTATTACCTGTAGAAGCACAGATAATCGCTTTAGAGCCTTCTTCAACCGCTTTTGTTACCGCCATGGTCATACCACGGTCTTTAAATGAACCAGTCGGGTTTAAGCCCTCGTACTTCACATAAATTTCAACATTTTTGCCAATAATGCGCGGAATATTCGCAAGCTTAATCAGTGGCGTGTTACCTTCACCCAGAGAAACGGCTTTAGTAGTTGCAGACACTGGTAAACGGTCGCGATAGCGGTCAACTAAACCAGTATAACGATTGGCATTCGACATGATGATGTTCCAATTGTGTGTAGAGCTTGGCAAGGGGAGAGTGTCCCCTCGACCCGATTAATTATCAAGCGATTCTAAACGAATTCGTACAATTTCGCCATGAATGACAGGAAGAGCTTGAATTTGTTTTAACGCTTCATCCATTTTCGCTTCCTTGACTGGATCAGTCAGGATCACGATAGGAATAAGATCTTTCAGACGTGACTGCTGCAGAATTGCATCAATACTGATGCCTTCGCGGCTTAAAATAGAGGTTACTTCAGCCAGTACTCCGGTCTGATCTTCAGCATTGATCCGGATGTAGTATCCAGTCGTCATTTCTTCACGTGGCAGGATTGGCAGGTCACTTAAGCTTTCAAAAGCCAGTTGCGGAATTGTACCAGCACCATCTTCAGTATAAGAAATATCACGTACGATATCCACGACATCTGCGACTACTGCAGAAGCTGTAGGACCTGCACCCGCACCTGCACCGTAATACAGTGTAGGACCAACCGCATTGGCCTGAACCAGAACTGCATTTTTCACACCATTCACATTAGCGATCAATTGCTCTTCAGGAATCAGGGTAGGGTGTACACGGAGTTCAATACCGGTTTCAGCACGACGCGCAATACCGAGGTGTTTGATACGGAAGCCTAAGTCTTCAGCATATTTCACGTCTTGTGCAGTAATTTTGCTAATGCCTTCAGTAAAGACTTTATCAAACTGCAACGGAATACCAAAAGCAATAGAGGCCAGTAATGTCAGTTTGTGTGCTGCATCGATGCCTTCTACATCGAAGGTTGGATCTGCTTCTGCATAACCCAGTTCTTGTGCTTCTTTCAGTACATCAGCAAAGGCACGGCCTTTATCTCGCATTTCAGTCAGGATGAAGTTGCCTGTACCGTTAATGATGCCAGCCAGCCAGTCAATCTTGTTGGCTGCCAGACCTTCACGCATCACTTTAATAATTGGAATGCCGCCAGCTACCGCTGCCTCGTAAGCAATTTGCACAGCGTTGTCATCGGCAAGTTTGAACAGTTCATTTCCATGTTCAGCCAATAGGGCCTTGTTGGCAGTTACGACCTGTTTGCCATGCAGAATGGCTTCTTTAATCACTTCATAAGCAGGGTGAATACCGCCCATGACTTCAACCACCACATCTACATCAGGTTGACGTACGATATCGAGCAGATCTGCACTTTGTTTGACTGATTCAGGTAGATCCAGATCAGGACGCGGACGACGCGTACCAACATGGGTAATTTGAATTTCACGACCGGTGCGACGTTTAATCTCAGCAGCATTTTCTTTTAATAGTTTAAGGGCACCACCACCCACAGTACCAAGACCGAGGATTGCCAGACGAACTGGTTTCACGTCACACTCCAAATATAAACAGTTTTTTACGAGAGCCTAGATCATAGCTAAAAAAGCGGCCTGACTCTAGGGTCATTTCAGAATATCTTCATCTATAAAATAAAGTTAAATAACTAATTAAAATGAGTTATTTAAGTCGATCCAATAATTCTGATGTGCTCATATAGCCACCGAGATAAAGTCCTTCAGAACTGTATACGCCCGGGGTACCATTAACACCAATATTAAGACCCATTTGATATTGATCTTTCACAGGGTTTTTACAAGTAGTCGGTGTGATAGATCCACCGGCAATGGCTTGGTCGAAGGCTGCGCGACGGTCGGAATTACACCAGATGGCTTCCATGGCAGGCATATGCTGCTCGCCACGTGGCCAGGCAATATAACGCACTTCGATACCTTTGCTGTTCATTTCATCCATCTGTTCATGGAATTTGTGACAATATGGACAGCTAACATCGGTAAAGACATAGATCACATGCTTGGTTTTGCCTTTGGCTGGATAAATCAGCAGGTCTTCCGCTTTAAGGTTTGCAAAGATTTTCTTGTTGACGTCAGATTGCAAAGTTTCACTGACATTATGCAGCTCTTTATCTCCAAGGCGAATGACATCGCCCTGAATCAGATATTTGCCATCATTTGTCACATAGACGGGTGCCATACCTTCCAGGCTGACCCATGACATGTTGGGTACTTCAGTGGTTTTAATACCCGTGATTTTTGCGTTAATTCCCGCTTTTTTGAAATGACCTTCGAGCGTTGAAATCAGGCGTTGCTGTGCATTACGTTCGCTAAGGTTAGAGGCTTCACCCGTCGCCGGTGCACTTGCTGTAAGCGTATCTTGCTTTTTATCTGAATTATTGGAATTGGAACATGCGCTCAGTCCCAGACCGGTAGCAAGCAGACAAGCGATAAAAATTTTGGTGCGGGCAAATGTCATAATAACCCTTTTTTTTCTTGGACTAAAAACAGAGCATTAGCATAGCAAAAAAAGATAGAGCTACGTCAAACTTCTCAGTTTATTCTATTCAAATCAGCTCTTAAGCCCGTGGATGATGGGTTGCATGCAGTTGCTGCATTCTAACTTGTGCCACATGGGTATAGATCTGTGTGGTGGATAAATCACTATGACCTAGCAACATTTGTACTACCCGTAAGTCAGCGCCATGATTAAGTAAATGCGTGGCGAAGGCATGGCGCAAAGTATGTGGAGACAGTTCAGCCTGAATTCCGGCTTGTAGTGCGTAGCGTTTAATGGCATACCAGAAATTCTGCCGGCTCATGATCCCACCATGCTGGGTGAGAAACAGATAATCAGTCGCTGTCTTATAAAGTTGCGGACGTGCTTCCTGTAAATATTTTTCTACCCATTCACAGGCCATCTGTCCCATCGGCACTAGACGTTCTTTATTGCCTTTACCGACAATACGCAAATAGCCCTGTTTTAAATTAATCAGATCCAGACGCAGATTAATCAGTTCCGTCACCCGTAAACCGCACGCATAAAGCACTTCAAACATAGCACGATCACGTAAACCAAGGGCAGTATTAATATCGGGTGCATGAATCAGCGCTTCGACATCAGCTTCAGACAGGTCTTTGGGCAGGGCACGGCCCAGTTTTGGTGTTTTATGGGCAGCGACCGGATTGTCACTCCGCAGTTTTTGTTCCCGCAGGAATTTATAAAAAGAACGTAAGGCGGACAAACATCGTGCAATTGAACGTGGACTTTTTTGCTGTTTGGTCAGTTCAATCAGCACATCGGAAATATCATCATGGTTCCATTCTGGTAAAGGTTTAACCAGACATTCAGCACACTGGATCAGATCAGACAAATAGGCATTTCGGGTATGAGGGCTCACTGTCTGGGCAATCAGATAATCACGAAAACCCTGTAAGTAACTGAAAGCTTCAGGAATCTGAACTGGACTAGGAATGCGAGGTTTTTTATTCAGCATGATGTTTAATGAAGATAATTTTTAAAAGCGAGAAGCCTGATTGCTATTCTCCACTCTAGTTTAATTTTACTGACATGTCGATGTGCTATACAGCCAAGAAGAAATGTAATTAATACTTATTTGTTAATTATTCTCATTTGTTTGTATACTGTACAAAAGTCTTAGGAATTTTCACGGTGCGTTTGTCTGATTTGAAAGCAAAACAAACTGCCATCATTCGAAAAGTTAATCGAACTACTGATGGTAAAGGCGCTTCCCACGATGTTGTGGCCAGTCGCTTGGAAACTTTAGGTTTTGTACCAGGGACTCAGGTACAAGTCATTACCAAAGGTATTTTTGGTGGGGATCCGATTCTTATTCAGGTAGGGTTTACGCGTTTTGCTTTACGAAAATCGGAAGCGGCCAAGATTGAAATTGAACAGGGAGCCGCGGCATGAGTGATACCTTACGTATTGCCCTTGTCGGTAACCCAAACTGCGGTAAAACTTCTTTATTTAACCATTTAACCGGATCTCGTCAAAAAGTCGGCAACTATGCCGGGGTTACGGTTGAACGTAAAGTCGGGAATTTTACGCTTCCTTCAGGCAAACCGGTACGTGTACTGGATCTGCCAGGAACTTATAGTCTGGATGCGACTAGCCCGGACGAAGAAATTACCCGTAATGTGGTTCAGGGTAAAATTGCAGAAGAAGGCCAGCAGGATACTTTCCTGTGCGTTGTAGATGCAACCAACCTAAAACTGCATCTGGGACTGGTACTGGAAATGATTCAGCTGGGTCGTCCAATGCTGGTGGTGCTGAACATGATGGATGAAGCACGCCGTCGCGGGATGCAGATTAATACTCAGAAACTGTCTGAACGTCTGGGTGTACCTGTGGTTGAAACGGTAGCTGTGCGTACTTCAGGCATTGAAAACCTGAAAAATGCACTGGATAAAAACAAGTTTTCTGCTCCGCAAACTGAACTCAGCGGTTTGAGTGGCGATCACCATCATCAGATTACCAGCATTCTGAAAGATGTGGTGAATTATGCCGATCAGGAAGATAAACGTACTGATTTTCTGGACAAGATATTCCTGCATCCGGTATTGGGCCTGCTTAGCTTAGCCATTATGATGTTTGTGGTGTTTCAGGCGGTCTTTGCTTGGGCTGCGCCATTCATGGATGGGATTGAAACTTTCTTCGGCTGGTTGGGCGAGTACATGGGTGGACTGATCGCTCATCCTTTATTAAACAGCTTGGTGGTTGACGGGATTATTGCCGGCGCGGGTGGGGTCGTGGTCTTCCTGCCGCAGATTCTGATTCTGTTCTTCTTTATTCTGGTACTGGAAGAATCAGGTTATTTACCACGTGCTGCCTTCCTGCTGGATAAATTGATGTTTAAGGCAGGTCTTTCGGGCCGTGCTTTCATCCCTCTATTGTCCAGCTTTGCCTGTGCCGTGCCGGGAATTATGGCTTCACGGACGATTAGTGATCCACGTGATCGTCTGACCACGATATTTGTGGCACCACTGATGACCTGTTCAGCACGTCTGCCGGTATATGCCTTGTTGATTGCAGCGTTTATTCCTGAGCAAACCGTGTGGGGTTTCATGAACCTGCAAGGTCTGGTGTTATTTGGTCTGTATATGGCTGGTATTCTGAGTGCGTTGATTGTGTCCTTTATCCTGAAATTTTTCCATAAAGACAAGTCTCAGCATATGCTGTTGATGGAGCTGCCAAGTTACCGTTTCCCGGATGTGAAAAACGTCTGGATTGGTTTGCTTGATCGCGGCAAAATCTTCTTGAAGCGTGTCGGTGGCATCATCTTTGCGCTATCCATCCTGCTTTGGTTCCTGTGTACGTTCCCGCAACCACCAGAAGGTGCAACTTTACCGGATATCGATTATTCCTTTGCCGGGATGCTGGGCCATGTGATGCAACCTATTTTTGCACCATTGGGCTTTAACTGGCAGATCTGTATTGCACTGATTCCGGCGATGGCAGCGCGTGAAGTTGTCGTGGCAGCACTGGGTACGGTTTATGCCTTGTCTGCAGTCGATGAAGATGCCATGTCTGAGGGTCTGGCGGCACTGATTAGTGGCGGCGGTGATTTGGGCTGGTCGATCGCGACCGGCTTGTCTCTACTGGTATGGTTTATTTATGCACCACATTGTCTGGCGACCTTAGCCACTGTGAAGCGTGAAACCGGTTCATGGAAAACGGTCAGCTTTATGACCTTCTACCTGTTTGGTTTGGCATATTTCATGTCATTCCTGACTTATCAAATTGCATCACATTATTTGGGTTAAACTGGCTGAAGGGAAACCTTGGCTCGATCTGACTGATCATGTGAATGGGAGATTGAGATGATTGAAATTCTGATTGTAGCGGTACTGGTTGTCTGGAGTGCGCTCGTGGTATTTAAAAAGGTAGTTCCGAATACTTCACGCTCAGTCTTCCAGAAGTTGTCTGATGCCTGTGCAGCCAAGGACTGGCATACGCTGGCGAAATGGTTAAAACCGGCTATGGCCAGTGGCTGTGGCGGTAACTGTGCCTGTCCGGCATCGGAGCAAAGCTCGGATTCTAAACCTAAAGCTCAGGCAGTGAAATGGAAGTAAACTTTCATTCTGTTTGAGAATAAAAACTGAGCATGCAAATGAGTAGGGAGCTTAGAAATAAGCTCCCTCATTTTTTATTTTTTAAAAACTTATTAATTTATCTAGGTGAAAAGAATCCACTATTTTTCTATATTATGAATGGAAGCGTTATCTGATTTTCCTTTCAAGTTATGGATAGCATAGTCTTAACTTTTATTCCCATGATGGCTCCAATAAAAATTTATTAATTATTAAACCGATTAAAGATGAAGATTTAACGATATTTTTTTACGCCCTGACACAAAAAATGCCAGAGAAAGTCAAAACAGAAAAAGCATTCAAAACAGCAAAGTGCTACCATTTCGTCAGTTTTAAAATAGACCAGAAAATGGGGCGAAAATGTTAATACAACGTGGTGGATTAAAAGTCGTTGCAGGACTCGGGATTTCAGGTGTTGCTGCGGTCAACTTCTTACATGGCCAGGGCTACCGCGTTGCAGTAACGGACTCAAGAGCTACCCCTCCGGGACATGACCAGATTCCTGCGGAAGTACAGACCAGTTTTGGCAAGTTTGACCAGAATCTGTTGCTCTCTGCCGAAGAAATTATCATCAGTCCGGGACTCGATCCAAAACTGCCTGAAATCCAGGCAGCACTAGATCAAGGTATTCCTGTGGTAAGTGAAATCCAGATTTTACGTCGTGCGACTGATAAGCCGATTGTGGCGATTACCGGTTCCAATGCCAAAAGTACCGTAACTACTTTAATCGGTCTGATGGCAGCGAATGCGGGTAAAAAAGTGGCGGTTGGGGGGAATCTTGGTCGTCCAGCACTGGATCTGACCAAAGATGATCCTGAACTGTATATTTTGGAGTTGTCGAGCTTCCAGTTAGAAACCACATCAAACTTGCAGGCTGAAGTGGCTGTTGTTCTGAATATGAGTGAAGACCATCTGGATCGTCATGGCGACATGATGGGTTATCACACCGCCAAACACCGTATTTTCCAAGGCGTGAAAAAAGTGGTGTTTAACCGTGATGATTCACTGACCCGTCCACTGGTTCCAGATGCAACACCGATGCAGAGCTTTGGTTTGAATGCACCCGACATCAACCAGTACGGTATTCTCAAAGATAAGGATGGCACGATCTGGCTGGCACGTGGTCGTGAACGTCTGCTCAAAAGTTCTGACATGTACATTCAAGGTACCCATAATGTGGCGAATGCCTTGGCTTGTCTGGCTCTAGGTGAAGCAATTGGCCTGCCAATGGACGTTATGCTGGATACGTTAAAAACCTTCAAAGGTTTGGAACATCGCTGCGAATTTGTTAAAGAAGTCAATGGGGTACGTTATTATAATGACTCCAAAGGAACCAATATTGGTGCAACACTGGCAGCACTTGATGGCTTGGGCATGGCAATCGAAGCTCAAGGTGGTAAAGTTGCCATTATTCTTGGCGGTCAGGGTAAAGGTCAGGACTTTACTGCTTTACGTGACTCATTATCTAAGTATGCAAAAATAGCTGTATTAATTGGTGTGGACCGTCCAATTATTGAAAAAGCCATTGCGGGTACAACTGAGCTGGTGCATGCGGAAAGCCTGCAGGAAGCAGTAGAAATTTGTCAGAAGCGCACTCAGGCACATGATGTCGTGTTATTGTCTCCTGCATGTGCAAGTTTTGACATGTTCTCCGGTTATCCGGAACGTGGTCGCAAGTTTGTGGCCTACGTGAATGAACTCAATTAAGAATAACAAGGATTCGTGATATGGCTGAGTTTGCTCAGACTGCGATCAATAAAATTAATCAATTTTATCAGCAGTGGGTACCTAAGTTACCCGCTGAAGTTAATCCGCGTAATGTGCTGATTTTTTGTGTGCTGGCTTTGCTGTGCATCGGTTCGATCATGGTGGCATCGGCTTCGATGCCTTATGCGGAACGGATGCATGAGAATGCTTTCCATTATGTGACCCGACATGCGATCTCGATTCTGGTTGCGGCGGGTGCAGCCTTTTTAGCCTATAAAGTTCCATTAAAAGTCTGGTTCAATAACACTTTCTTTTTATGGATTATTACCATTGTTTTGCTGGTCGCCGTACTCTTTGTCGGGACTGAAGTAAACGGCTCCAAGCGCTGGATTCGGGTAGCCGGTTTTACCTTGCAGGCTTCCGAAGTCGCTAAGGTCATGATGGCGATTTTTACCGCTGACTACGTCGTCCGTCGTGCTGAAGAGGTTCGTAATAATATCAAAGGCTTGGTACGATTAAGTGCCATCATGGGTGCAACCGTTGGCCTGATTATTCTTGAGCCTGACTTAGGGGCAACAGTGGTAATCACCCTGACCATGCTCGGTGTATTCTTCCTGGCTGGTGCACCCTGGATTCAGTTCGGTGTCGCTTTTATTACTTTATTGGGTGCATTTGCTGCTGCGATTGCTCTGGAACCTTATCGTTTACAACGTTTATTGTCTTTCTCGAATCCTTGGGAAGATCCGCTCGGTACCGGTTATCAGCTTTCTAATGCCTTGATGGCGTTTGGTCGTGGTGAATGGACCGGAGTAGGGCTAGGCCATAGTATCCAGAAAATGTCATATCTGCCGGAAGCGCATACTGACTTTATGTTGGCAATCTTAGGGGAAGAATTTGGTTTCTTGGGTATTTCTACCATTCTGATTCTGTCCTTCACGGTGATGGTCTGCTGTATCCGGATTGGGCATCGTGCCTTGCAGCATCAGTACTTGCGTGCAGGTTATCTGGCTTATGGGATCAGTATCATTTTCCTGTTACAGATTCTGGTAAACGCCGGGATGAATATGGGCCTATTGCCAACCAAAGGGTTGACCCTGCCATTTATTAGTTATGGCGGTTCATCACTTATTGTTTGTGCAGTGATGATCAGTTTGATTTTGAAAATTGATTCGACGACTCAGCAGGTCAATCCAAGCCGGGAAGAATCAAGCTTCTAGATTAGACGGACGCTGTGGATCGGGCTGAGCATGGTCAAGTACTGTGCTCGGCATGACAGTTCCACAATTCAGGCAACGCACAAAAGCACTTTTCGCCTTGGAAAGTGGAATCAGCGGAATAAAAAATAAAGAAAAATAATTACGCTGCTGTTTGAGTTCATACCCAGAACGAGTTCGGCAGACTGGACAAAGAAACTGACTTTTCTCAATGACTTTGGTTTTCGGTCCTACACCAAAAATAAAAAACATTTTTATAGTCCTCACTCGCCTGTGTTATTGCTTTTAGCTTAAGTGAAAACCTGTTTTTATAAATAGTGACCTTGTAGCTCAGTTGTATGCGGGATTCGGGAAATATCCCATTGTGCGACGGCTTGTTCGAGCATATGAGCAGGGCGATCCAGTTCTACGGGCACCTGACATAGGGCTTGAAGTGCTTTTTGCAAGAGCAGGGGAGCTTGATCAAGATCCAGTGCTTGCGCCAGATTTTGCTTGGATAGTTTCTGGCCCTGATCATTCATTGCCAGTGGTAAATGCATATAGCTTAAACGCGGATAACCTAGTAATTGACCTAGGTAAATCTGACGTTCAGTGTTGTCCAAAAGGTCTGCGCCACGGACTACATGGGTCATGCCTTGCAGATAGTCATCGACCACAACTGCCAACTGATAATTCATGATGCCATCACGGCGTTTTAAGACAAAATCGCCCAAGTCCTTTTTCAGTTGTGAGCAGTGTCGGCCTTGCAGACGGTCTTCAAAACAGATTTCAACATCTTCAACCTTGACCCGAATTGCCTGATGTTCAAAAGGCAAACCTAAGTCACGACAGGTGTCCTGATAAATATGATTGGAACCCAGCATTTTACGGGTACATTGACAGGCATAGACCAGACCCTGCTGGCGCAGTTGCTGGATCACATTTTCGTAAATATCCAGACGATCTTTCTGATAAATGATTTCACCATCTGGCTCGAATTCAAAAGCATCCAAGGCACGCAAAATATGTTCTTCGCTGCCGGGATAAATTCGCGGGATGTCGGTATCTTCAATGCGGACTAGCCAGCGCCCCTGATGGGCTTTGGCATCGCAGTAACTAGCGACTGCGGTAATGAGGGAACCAAAATGCAAAGGGCCGGTTGGCGATGGCGCGAACCGGCCCACGTAATTCTCTTCAGCTTTCCCTTCCTTTGATAAAGGGAGGGTCAGGGAGGGATTACTTAAAGACATGCTTAACCGTTATTTTGCTTCTCTTTGATCTCTGCCAAAGTCTTGCAGTCGATACATAACGTTGCAGTTGGACGTGCTTCCAGACGGCGCAGACCAATTTCGATACCACAAGTTTCACAGAAACCGTAGTCATCGTTTTTAATCGCTTCGATAGATTGCTCGATTTTGCGGATCAGTTTACGTTCACGGTCACGAGTACGAAGTTCGATGGCAAATTCTTCTTCCTGAGTCGCACGGTCGTTTACATCAGGGAGTGCAGTGTTTTCGTCTTGCATCGTATTTAAAGTACGATCAACTTCTGACATCAGTTCAGCTTTCCATGCCATCAAGATTTGGCGGAAGTGTTCAAGCTGCCCTTCAGACATGTATTCTTCATTTTTTTTAGGTTGATAAGGTTCAATACCAAATAAGCTAGCAGTAGAACCACCCTCAGTCGTTTTCGGCTTAGATTTGCGCACACGTTTTGTAGGTTTTTCCTCTACAACATCAGTTTGTTCGTCTAAGACTTGATTTTGGTTGTCATTCGCCATTTAGGGCATTCCTCATCATATGCGTATGTTAATACGCAAAAAATATGGTGATATGCAATTTTTATCCACCCTGTAGAAAGATTATCCTCCTACGGGGGTCGTCATCATATAGACTTTTTATGCTTTTTGATAGTCTTTGATGTCTGGATTATAGATATCACATTTCCTTTGGTTGCAATAAAGTAATTCAAAAAAAATAAAATGCAAAGTTAATAACCTGAAATTTCGGTATTAATATTTTGCTGGCTTAAGGTCACACGTTCGATATGTGTATCGAACTCCCCATTTTGTTTCAAATGTAATACACGATAGCCAGGTGCCGCCTGGTCTAGCGCGAATTCATCACTCTTGGGTTTGAACTGTACGCTGGTCGATGGCGTCGATAAAAACTGGATACCGTGCCATTCATTGCAGGAATCCTGATGCACATGACCAAACAGAACCAGCTTCACATTCTGGTGCCGGGCCAGTACATCTTTCAGGTCTTCAGCATTCTTTAGCCGGTGCTGGTCAATCCAGTGTGACTTCATCGCAAAAGGATGATGATGGCAAGCTACGATCACATGCTGATTATGATATTCAAGCAATAATTGGTCCAGCTGTTGCAGTTGATCCTGTTCTACCCAACCATCTATCCGATCCTGGACTGCACTATTTAGTAAAATCAGGGTCCAGCTGCCAAAATGGATGGCATGTGCCTGATCTCGATCCTGATAAAAAGGGAAGACCTTAATGTCATCATGATTGCCCGGAATCTGGTAATAAGGCACCTGACAGGACTGGATATATTTTAAATAACGTGTATAGGTTTCTGCGATCGGCACCTGTGCCAGATCACCGGTATGTACGAGTGCATCCATTTCTGGAAAATTGTGCTGAATATGCTGCATGACTTCATGGAAGCTCTGCTCCGGATTCATATTCGCGAATTCCAGATTGGGCTGATCCATCAAATGGGTGTCAGAAATCTGGATAATGGTCCATTCTTGTGTCGATGCAGGATTGAATTTTTCCGATGTCATGTCTGCCCCCTTAAACCTGACGGGACAGCCTGTTGATGCTGTTGTAGCCATTGTAAGGCCATAATCACAGGTGCATTTCTAAGGCGACCATTACTCAGCAAGGTCGGAATATCGGCATAATCCAGAATGTGCAGCTGGATATTTTCCCCTTCATCCGGCATACCAAAAATACCGCCTTTTTCAGGCAGTTCAGTCTGGGCGACATAAAGATGAAACAGTTCCGAGCAGGCACCGGCAGAAGGGTAGAAACTGAAAAGATGCTGTAAGGAATCAACAGTGCAGCCTGACTCTTCGAAAGCTTCGCGGCGAATACAGGTCTCAGGCGTTTCATCGCCATCCAGTACACCGGCAATGACTTCTAGTTGCCATGGCGTATCCTGATCATCCAGTCCGCCAATACGGAACTGTTCAATCAAGCCGAATTTTTGCTGTTGATCGTTATACAGCAGTACCCCAGCGGCTTCAGGACGATGGATGAGCTCACGCTGCAATGCAGGTGTATAAGATTCCTGATGGAAGACACGATGACGTAACGTGACTTTTTCCACCTGAATAAATCCCCGATATAAAAACTCACGGGCCTCTATCCTAAAATCTTTTTTATTATAAGAGGCTTGTTTAATAATATTCATAACTCAGAAAAGGATGAAATAACTTATTTTTTTCATCCTATCTGAGATTTTTATGAAAACAACTGTTTTTTTTACGGTTTTACACCTTGTGGTACAATTTTTGACCAGAGCTGTGGAAATCGTTTTTCATCTGGTTGAGGCCGGCTTCAATCTCTGCCTGCGTTACAGCCGGGGTTTCATCAGCAGATAACTGGCTGGCATAATCCCGCACATTCTGGGTGATTTTCATTGAACAGAACTTTGGTCCGCACATTGAGCAGAAGTGAGCCGATTTATGTGCCGCTTTGGGCATGGTTTCATCATGCATGCTGCGTGCTGTGTCCGGATCTAGACTCAAGTTAAACTGATCTTCCCAACGGAATTCAAAGCGGGCTTTGGACAGGGCATTGTCACGCGCTTGTGCTCCCGGATGACCTTTGGCCAGATCAGCAGCATGTGCGGCAATCTTGTAGGTAATGATGCCGTCTTTCACATCTTTCTTGTTCGGCAAGCCTAAATGTTCTTTCGGTGTCACGTAGCAAAGCATTGCCGTACCGTACCAGCCAATCATCGCGGCACCTATCGCCGAAGTAATGTGGTCATAACCCGGTGCGATATCTGTGGTTAACGGCCCAAGAGTATAAAAAGGCGCTTCCTTACAGACTTCCAGCTGCAGATCCATATTTTCCTTAATCATATGCATCGGTACATGCCCCGGACCTTCGATCATTACCTGTACATCATGTTCCCAGGCACGATGCGTTAGTTCACCCAAAGTGCGCAGTTCAGCAAATTGTGCTTCGTCATTGGCATCTTGAATACAGCCCGGACGTAAGCCATCCCCAAGACTGAAAGACACATCATAGGCTTTCATGATTTCACAAATTTCATCGAAATGAGTATAGAGGAAGTTTTCCTGATGATGTGCCAGACACCACTGTGCCATGATCGAACCACCACGTGACACAATACCAGTCAGACGATTCGCGGTCAGTGGTACATAACGCAATAACACACCGGCATGAATCGTGAAGTAATCCACGCCCTGTTCAGCCTGTTCAATCAAGGTATCTTTAAAGATTTCCCAAGTCAGGTCTTCAGCTACACCGTTGACTTTTTCCAGTGCCTGATAAATTGGTACGGTACCGATTGGCACTGGAGAGTTACGGATAATCCATTCACGGGTTTCATGAATATTCTGACCAGTCGACAGATCCATAATAGTGTCGGCACCCCAGCGGGTCGCCCAGGTCATTTTTGACACTTCTTCTTCAATACTTGAACCTAGTGCGGAGTTCCCGATATTGGCATTAATCTTGACCAGGAAATTGCGACCAATAATCATTGGTTCCAGTTCAGGGTGATTGATATTGGCAGGAATAATGGCACGGCCTGCAGCGACTTCCTGACGGACAAATTCAGGGGTGATTTCCTGTAAATTTTTGGCACCAAAATTCTGTCCCGGATGCTGACGCATATCGGTCCCTTCCAGCTGACGCAAGTTTTCCCGAATCGCGATATATTCCATTTCCGGCGTAATAATGCCCTGTTTGGCATAGTGCATCTGGGTCACATTCTGGCCAAGTTTAGCCCGGCGTGGTTTCTGAATATGGGCAAAGCGGATATTGGCAGTACGGATATCACGCAGACGTTGGCGACCAAACTCAGAACTTAAATCATCCAGCATTTCTGTGTCATTACGCTGTTCAATCCAGCCTTCACGCAGATTTGGTAGGCCTTTATTCAGATCAATTTCAACATTTGGATCGGTATAAACCCCTGAAGTGTCATAGACCATCAAAGGTGCATTATATTCACCGCCCAGACCAGTCGGAGTTTCGCTGAGAGAAATTTCCCGCATGGGCACTTGAATATCAGGACGTGAGCCTTGCAGATAAACTTTACGGGAAGCTGGCAGAATGCGGGTCAGATCACGCGCTTCCTGTTCGTGTGGAGTAAGGGGAGTTTCAGAAGAAAGATTCGTTAACTGGCTCATTGCAATGATCCTTATGAATGACATCAACGAATCAAGCACGACCAAAAACGTGGACAGAATTATCTGGGAGTAGATAAAACAAGGGTAGTCGTTTTTAGATGGCTTGATTCCTACGCAGGTATTAACCTGATCAGGTTCAACGGTACTCACTATCAAATGGCCGAAAAGGCTGATTTAAGTGATCTCAGCGAGTTATTACTCGCGCTCCGTCAAGCGAGGCTAAATCTTAGCTTAGTTGGTATTCAAAAAGTAGCTTTAAATTGGGAGGGGTTGATGATTTTTGGCTATCTCATCGATTTTTAAGAAAAGATTGTTTTAAAGACAGATGGCATCTTTAAAGCAGTCTTTACCATAGTTCTGTGAGGGTGGGGTGACTTGAGCATAATATAAAATCTGTTCAGTGCTGGAACGGTCACGATATTCCGCAGCTAAGGCACGCTGACGCTGTTCAGGATTCATGTCCAGAAACTCTAAAAATAATTGCGCCTGTGTCGATAACTTGGATTTCTGACCACGCGCTAGACCAATAATAGTTTCCAGATGGCTGGTTTCTACTGAATAACGGTCACGATAATCCTCAGAGATTGGCGATTGCTCGCTGCCTCTGAACAGGAAATAAGTATATTGTTTCAGCAGATATTCGGCATCGCGCTGATAGCTACTTTTCGGATAAGTTTGCAGATAATCTTCCCAGAATAAAGCGCGAGCGGCAATATTGGCAGCTTCAAGCTGTAAGCGTTTTTCGACCAAGACCGGTTCCATATTCTGCTCAGCCAGATTTTCAATAAATACCTTTTCGGCAGCTGGTAAATACGGCGCAAAGATACGTACCAGATATTCCGGACTACGACGATATTGTAGCGTGCCATTGCCCTGATCTAAGAGTTCTACATAGGCCTGACCTTTATGCTTCAATAAATACTGGTCGCGTGTGGTCAACTGTTCAAAGTGGCTTTGCTGAATAGTAGGATGCTGAGCCATATCCAGAGCATATTGCTCGAAAGCACGTTGTTGGAATTCGGTACGTTCCACATGCAGGAAGCGTTGATACATTTCTGTGGAACGCTGCATCAGGTGTTTCTGCTCGGCCAGTTCCATGAGCGGCAGACACACTTTAAGGTCCTGATTAATCTGTTCCAGTGCAAAAGTGGTGCGCTGTTCATTAATCTGGGACATGTTTTTTTCAATATTTTCACACATGAGGGTGAAATCGTTCGCGGGAGATTGAACGGTTTTAACCTCGGCCTGTTCCATTTCAACTTGCGGTTCTGAGGATTGCTGGCATCCGCCTACGAACAGCAAACTGCTGAAAACAAAACAAACTTTGAATATCGAATGAATTCGCGTTAACACTATGCTTCAGGACTCTATATAGATGAAATCAGAAATAACTGCCTTACTGGGAGCTATATTGTATAGATCTAATTCAAGTTCTATGTGTAGTATTGTGAATGGCTTTGTTAAGCTAGGATGCAGGAAGGGGAAAATAGGAGGAATATTGAATAAAATCGTGGATCTATAAGAGAAAATTAATAAAAGTCATACGTAAAAAATCAAAAGAAATCTTTAGTATTGCTGGGTTTAAAGCGCCTTAATCTGATGATTGAAATGGCTGTAGGGGTGAAAACTATAAAATGAAATTAAAACTCATCGTCAGTGCCTGTTTATTGGGTGTCAGTCCGACACTGTTTGCGCTGGATCTGCTTGAAGCTTATCAGCGTGCCCAGCAGAATGATCCGAACTGGCAGGCGAATCTGTTGCAATACC
Organism: Acinetobacter sp. YH12235; assembly: GCF_013417705.1. Classification (NCBI taxonomy): domain Bacteria; kingdom Pseudomonadati; phylum Pseudomonadota; class Gammaproteobacteria; order Moraxellales; family Moraxellaceae; genus Acinetobacter; species Acinetobacter sp. YH12235. Next base: position 63,991 of record NZ_VPDL01000008.1, read on the forward strand.
AGTCGGACCAGCTCAATCTGGGCATTGCCAGCGGAAATTTATTGCCGACTGTGACTTTATCTGGAAATGTAACCCGTAAAAACCAGTCTGCTGATAATTCATCGATAGAAGGTTTGCCTGCCGAATTTGGGGAACTACAAGGTTCGAGTACGACCACGCGTCAGATTGCAGTCACTGCACGTCAGCCTTTATTCCGCTGGGATGCCTGGCAGGGTTATAAGCAGGTCAAAACCTCGGTAGAACTCAGTGAAGTTAATTTACGTCTGCAAAAGCAGCAGCATATTTTGCAGGTGGCAGAAGCCTATTTTAATGTTTTACGTCAGCAGTCTTTAACCACAGCTTATTTACAGGAAGAGCAGGCTTTATCAGAACAGTTAAGGATGATGAATGCCAAACTTCGAGAAGGGCTCGTAGCGAGAAGTGATGTCAGTGAAGCCAATGCCCAATATCAGAGTGCTCAGGCCAACCGAATTTCTACACAGGTGCAGTTGGTTCTAGCTCAGGAACAGTTGGCACAGCTGATTGGACCTTATCAGGAAAATCTGGCGGTTCTGCGTGAGGATTTCCAGTTCCAGAAACCTGTTCCGAGTAATATCGGTTCCTGGACCGAACTGGCACAAAACCAGAATCTGGAAATTCTACAGGCCCGTTTGCAGAAACGCTATTCTGAAGATGCCAAGCGGGTAGAGCAGGCGGCTCTCTATCCTCAGGTTGAAGCCGTCGGAACCTATGGCTATTTAAAGCAGACTCCTGAAACAGTGTTATCAACCAATGGTGATTTTGACCAGATTGGCGTCGAGGTCAACTGGAACCTGTTTACCGGGGGCCGAACCCAAAAAAGTATTCGTCAGGCCGGCGTAAATGTGCAGCGAAGTGAAGCCCAACTGGATGCCGCAATCCGCAAAGCCAACACCGATGTCAAACAGTCTTATCTGCAGGTAGAAACGGATGAGGCCAAGCTGAATGCACGTAAAGCAGCGATGCAGTCTTCAGATATCGTTTCTCAAGCTTCCAGAGCTCAATATCAGGAAGGTTTAAAAACCATGGTGGATGTATTGCTGGCGCAGCGTAATGCCTTCTCTGCCAAGACTGACTATCTGAATGCCAAATATGATTATTTGCTGCATGTACTGCAATTACAGGCTTCAGTAGGACAATTGACAGAAAAGGAACTGGCAGAGATGAATGCCTGGCTCATTGAATATGACCGTTCTTAAAGACGACTAATGAGTTGTCATCAAACTTTCATGATGGTCATGCTTTAATGACATTTCATGATGTGTTCTTGCCTTTTCCTGTTCTGGAGTAGATTTCCTTGAGTCCCAATAATCCTGTGCTCAGTCATCATATTTCTTCGCAATTCAATGAAGAATTGCAGGATGTAAATACCAAGTTCATGACCATGGGTGGCATGGTAGAACAGCAGGTAGCCAATGCCATTCATGCGCTGCTGGATACAGATGCTGCCATGGCGGTCGATGTGCAGTTTCAGGACAATATTGTGAACCGCCTGGAAGGTGAAATTGATGAGGCACTCACCCTGATTTTGGCTCGCCGTCATCCTGCTGCTATTGATCTGCGCATGGTGCTTGCCATGTCCAAGGCCAATACCGATCTGGAACGGATTGGAGATGAAGCATCGAAAATTGCCCGTATTGCCCAGACTTTGTGTGAAGAGGGTGGTTCACCACGCGGTTATATGGAAACCCGACATATTGGTAACCAAGTTCGAGTGATGATTCATGATGCATTGGATGCCTTTGCTCGTCTGGATGTAGACCAAGCGCTGCGCGTGATGCAGGCCGATGCCGACATTGACCGGGAATATCAGTCCGCTACCCGTACTTTAATGACCTATATGATTGAAGATCCACGGCATATTAGTCGGGTGATTAATGTACTTTGGGTACTACGTTCGCTGGAACGCATTGGAGATCATGCACGTAATATTTCGGAACAGGTCATTTATATGGTCAAGGGCCTGGATGTACGGCATAGCAGTGTCGAAGAAATTGAGCAAAAATTTCAACGTTAATTAAAACTAAATAATAGTAAAAAGCCTGCATTATGTAGGTTTTTTTATTTCAAAAATATGTTCTTGATATTGTGAAAGCTAGACAGGATAGGTGTTCCCTAATATTGCTATGAGAAAAATCACATAAATAACAATTACTAATAAGCTTTATAAATTTAATTAAAAGAAATGTGAACTATTTATCAAAAAACATACAAAAGTTGTATATAACTTAGCAAAATGCGGGTTGATTTATGAAAATGGAATCATTTTCAGAAAGTGAAAAGATTTTTTCATGTGCTCATCAAACCTATAGATAAGAAAGAAAAACGAAGCTCTTTTGTTATCAGTCACATACTTCTGGTCTAAACCTAACCCTGCATTAATTTACTCAGTGAAATTATATATTTAAGAGAAAATTCATGATCATTGATGAAAGTCAAAGAGAAGCTTCCCGAATTTATTTTTCTGTGCAGTTAAAGTTTGTGATCGCGTTAATGGGTGCGTGTTTTTGGACCGTATTTTCCATCTGGATTGCTCAGGACTGGTTGCATGATTTGAGCAGCTATATCGGTTATTTTTGGGCTATTTTCCTGATCTATGGTATTGCCATTATTCCAGGATTTATGAACTCATTTGCGGCATTCAGCCTGATGATGGACAGACGCCCTAAACGCCAGCCATTAGCAGTTTATCCAGGGATTACCATGTTGGTGGCTGCTTACAATGAAGCCGCGTCAATTGAAGACACTTTGGTCAGTATTAACCAGCAAAAATATCCGGGAAAATTACAGGTTATTGTGATTAATGATGGTTCTCAGGATGAAACCGCAGAGATTGTCCGCAAAGCAGAATCAAGATTTCCCTGGCTGACTTTACTAGATTTAAAGCAAAATGCAGGGAAGGCGCATGCCTTAAATGAAGGCCTGAAACTTGCCGAACATGATCTGGTGATTACCGTCGATGCGGATTCTTATCTCCATCGTATTGCTCTGATTAATATTGTTGAGCGCTATGTGGCAGATCCTCCAAATACACGTGCGGTTGCAGGTAAAATTCTGGTACGTAATTCGCGTACCAATCTGCTGACCAAAACTCAGGAATGGGATTATTTTCTGGGTATCTCGGCAACCAAACGCCTGCAATCTCTTTATCAGGGAACTCTGGTAGCGCAAGGTGCTTTCTCTATTTATGACCGTAATGCCCTGATTGAAGTCGGCGGCTGGCCTGAATGTGTAGGTGAAGATATTGTACTGACCTGGGCCTTGTTAAATGCAGGTTATCGGATTGGCCATTGTGAGGATGCCTGCCTGTTTACCAATGCACCGACGACGCTTAAAGTGTTTGTTAAACAGCGTCAGCGTTGGGCTCGTGGCATGATTGAGGTATTCATTAAACATCCTAGTATTTTAATGTGGGTAGAGAGTACTTCAACCCAGAAGATTATCAAGAATCGATGCTCGCTCTTGGTTGGCGTCAGCGCTTCGCTGGCTGGTCTGCAGGCTTAACTGCAGGCTTGGGTCGAGAAAAAATTAATCAGGATCCGAGCCAGTCTACCCGGCTATTCGAACTTAACCTACAAAGTCCTGTTCGTGGCTCGCAATTTCTGCGGATGAATGCCGGATATAACCGCAGTGCTTCGTTCTATGGTCCGAATTACGATTATCGTTATATCAAAGGTGAATGGATTATGCGGTTTTAATACTGGATGATAAATCTTGATTTTAAGCGGTCATTAAAGACCGCTTTTCTTTTTTAGGGATAGTCTAATGAAGAGCTAACTATGCGTTTCTTCCTCTGCATCATCTTCAAAAGTCTTGGCAATTTTTTCAATATTCAGGCTCTTGGCCATTGCATCGAAAATTTCCTTATATACGCCGTCCTGATGATAAAGCGCGTCATGTTCACCGTGTTCGGCAATACAACCTTCTTTCATCACATAGGTATAGTCTGCATCAATAATTTGAGACAGGCTATGCGAAATAATAATCACGGTACGGCCTTGCTTGATCTGATCCAGACTTTGTTTGATCTGTTCTGTCGCAATGGCATCCAGACTCGCCGTCGGCTCGTCCAGAAAAATAATCGGCGGGTTTTTCAGGAACATCCGTGCGATGGCAATTCGCTGTTGCTGACCGCCGGACAGTTGCAGGGCATCGGAATCATAACCATCCGGTAGCTGTAAAATCTGTTCATGAATTGAGGCTTTTTGAGCAGCAGCAATCACTTCATCCATACGGGCATTGGTTTTGCCATAACGGATATTGTCAAAAATTGTACCCTGGAAAATATGGTTTTTCTGTAGCACCAATCCGATATGATCACGCAAATATTGAGTGTCATAATCTTTTAAATCAATCCCATCTAGTTTGATCTGACCTTCCTGTGGTTCATAAAATTTATCTAGCAGACTGATCAAAGTTGATTTTCCGGCTCCCGATAACCCTACCAGTGCGGTAATGGTATTGGGGCGGATTTCCATATTGATATCTTTTAAAGCATGATGCGCATTCGGATAATAAAAATTCACGCCACTTAGCTCAAATCGGCCTTGGACAGGTGGTTTTTGCTGGCCACTCTGTTCAATTTCAGCATCCGCTTCCAGAATATTAAAGAAGCTTTCTGAATAGATCATGGCATCATTCACTTCATCATAAATCCGGTGCAGCGAGCGAATCGGGGCAGAGACGTTATTAAAGAGCAGCACATGGTACATGATCATGCCGATACTCATCTGGCCATCGAGTACAAAATAGGAGGTCAGAATAATAATCAGCACTATGCCGATCTGTTCAATAAAGGTTTTCAGACCATCAAATAGGAAGCTGGTCTGCCGGGTTTTCATCTGGTTATCGGTCAGTTCACGCTGCAAGCTCAGCTGCTTGTCTGATTCAATCGATTCTCGGTTAAAGGATTTGATAACCGTAATTGAATTGATGATGCTGAGAATACCTTGGCTCTTTTTTTCCCGGCCATCTCTCAGACTACGACGCCATCCACCGAGTTTTTGTGCCTGTTTATAGGTGAGCCAGAAGTAGATCGGTACAATCGCTGTGGCGACCAGTCCGACATAAAAATTGGCATAGTACATCAATCCGAGCGCGACAATTGCACTGGTAAATAGAGGAAAAATATCAATGAAAAAGATCTGTACCAATCGGGTGAGGGAGCCAATTCCGCGGTCAATCCGGGTCTGTAATTTTCCAGCCTGATTATTATCCTGATTAAAAAATGCCAGCCGGTATTTTAAAAACTTTTCAATAATGCCTTGAGCCAGATCTTGGGAAATAAAAATCCGCAGCTTTTCTCCATAAAACTTCTGCCCAAACTGGACCAGCGCATTCACCACCTCTTTACCAAGTAAAATGGCAGAAATAGTGATCAGAATATGCCAGCCTTCATCCAGTCCCTGTCCTTGTTCCAGCAGTGCATTGATGCTATCGACTGCATATTGCAGGGTCAGTGCATTGACCTGAGCAGTAAAGGAACCGATCAGGGTTAAAATGAGGGTCGCAATCACCAGGAGCCGATAAGGGCTGACAAAGGGACGAAGTTTTAAAAACAGCTGCCATAAATTCATAAGCAATTATTTTTATTGTCAAAGTTGAATTTAGTCTAGGCAGGAATAAAGGTACTCACAAGAGTAAATGTTGTATTTATTTGTGAAATTAGATTGTAATTTCTCTGGATAAGTCTCAATCTTTTCAGCAAGATACTGAAATTTTTAGACTGATTTTAAAATGACTTTGGACCTGTTTGCGCCAGAACCTCAAATGAATTTATTACCCTTTGATGGGGTGGTAGAGGATTATGGCCAGATTTTAAATGAGCAGCAGAGCCAGCAATATTTACAGCATTTTTTAGCTCATCTGGCCTGGCAAGCGGATGAAGTCACTTTATTTGGCAAGCATTATATTACTGGGCGAAAAGTCGTCTGGTATGGCGATGAACATTATCAATATCATTATTCCGGAAGTTTTAAACAAGCTCATATCTGGACACCGGGGCTATTTCGGTTAAAGCAGCATATTGAAAAATTGGTCGGGCATTCCTTTAATTCCTGTCTGGCCAATTTATATGAAGATGGTTCGCAGGGTCTGGGCTGGCATAGTGATGATGAAGCGACTTTATATCAAGGGACGTCACAGGAAAATGTGATTGCATCTCTCAGTCTGGGGGCAACCCGCAAGATGAGTTTTAAACATAAAACAGAAAATAAAACAGTAGATCTGCTTTTACAAAGTGGTCAATTGATTGTAATGCGTGGACAGACCCAACATTACTGGAAACATTGTATCCGGAAAACCACTCTGGTTTTGGAACCCAGAATTAACCTGACTTTTCGTTATTTTTTTCCTTAATTAAATTATCTTTGATAAAACAAAAAATACTAGTTCATTAGTATTTAAAATTCCTTCTCTCAGGGAGAAAGTGAGGATGAGGGAGTTCCTTTGCTCATTGTTGAATGATTAAAAAATGATTGATGAAGGCACTCTATTGTTTTTAGATTGAAAGTATCCCAATGAGCTAAAAAAGGGATTCTTTAATTCAAAAAAATAGCATCTCGAAAGATGCTATTACTAATATTTAAAAAATTTAAGGTTGCAGTCCAGCCGGATACCTATACCAGCTTTCAATCAAGAGGGCAGCAGCAATACTGTCCGCAGACAATTTTTTGCCACGACCTTGTGCCTGATAATGATCTAGTTCATCCCGTGCTTCACGAGTGGTCAGGCGTTCATCCACCATCAAGGTTTCAATATTGGTCTGATGACGTAAACGGCGGGCAAATTTACGTGCCCGTGTCGACAGTTCAGATTCACTATCATCCATATTCAGTGGCAGACCAACTAAAAATAAGCCTGGCTGATGGCTTTTTACGATTTTCAGTAACTCATCCCAGTTCGGGATACCATCTTTCATGGGGAATAAAGGGAGGGGATTGGCACTTTCAATCAGGGATTGGCCGACTGCCATTCCCATTTTCTGTGTACCAAAATCAAACGCCATAATGGTGTTTGGCGCGTTTACATCAGGCATGTCCAATCTCGGAAGATAACCAGGTTCGGTCTACGCCCATTTTTTTATAGGCAGCATCCCAGCGGTCGTTATAAGGTAAGTTAAAAATCAGGTCCATATCGGATTCACAGATCAGCCAGTCACCCCGGGCAATCTCTTCTTCAAGCTGATGTTTGCCCCAGCTCGCATAACCCAAGGCGATCTGATAGCGGCCTACACCTTCATTATGCGCAATCGCATCCAGAATATCTTTAGATGTGGTAATACAAACATTTTCACCCACAGCAATAGAAGAATGCCAGGTCGGCTGACCGGTATGCAGGACAAAACCGGCCTCTGGTCGCAAAGGTCCACCTTGCAACACTTCATGGGGATTGACATTATCCGCCTCAATGTCCAGATCATTCAGCAATTCTTTAATTTGAATGCCAGCAGGGCGGTTAATAATAATCCCTTGAGCACCATCTTCATCATGACGAGCCAGATAAATGACCGTATGGGCAAAAAAATCGTCACTTGCATGGGGTGGCGCAATCAGACAACGATGAGTCAGATATTGTTTAGTCACCTGAGCGGCTCTCCAAAAGTCTATATCGTTTGTGATCGTGGTAGATGATTTATCAGGGCAAAAGACTGGATTTTCAATTTGCAAATTGTCTATTCCTTTATTTACTTATCCCACAAAAATGTATCACTGACAACTTAGCTTTGTAGATACTGGGTATAAAAAAACTACAAATAGGTATTTTTTTTATTTTTTCAATAAATCAATAAAATTAGTTTTATTTTATTGAATGGTAAATTCTCGGGCTTATTTATTATCGACTAAGAATATAAAATAAATTTAAGAAGGAATAAGTTTATATATTTTTAATTGTTTAATAATCAAACTAAATAATTAAATAGAAGAAAATATTAAATTTTATATTTAAAGCGGAGTGCTTTATTTTTTATTAATTTTTTATAAGTTGTTTTAAACTAAAAGCTGTTAATAAAAAATCCCTGCACTAGTCAGGGATTTTTATTAAGCATGATTTATGCTTGCTGAAACTTTAACTGTCTTAACTGACGTGCATGCTGCAAGGTGGTTTCATTAATTTCCACGCCACCCGTCATACGTGCAAGTTCCTGTACAATTTCAATTTCTTCCAAATTAATAATGGTACTGCTGGCCGGATCAGTCTGGCGTTTTTTCACTAATAAATGCTGGTCGGACTGTGCAGCCACCTGCGCCTGATGGGTAATACAAAGAATTTGTACATGCTGTGCCAGATCAGCCAATAAGCGACCCACGATTTCCGCAGTTCCGCCACTGATCCCGACGTCGATTTCATCAAAGACCAATACTTCAGCTTCGGTTTTTTCTGCATTCATCACCTGCATCACCAAGGCGATACGGGATAATTCACCGCCTGAAGCCACGCGTGCCAGAGGTTGTGCTGGTATGCCCTTGTTGGCAGTAAACAGAAGCTGAATAAAACTCAAACCTTCACTTGATGGATGTTCCAAAGGCTCAAATTTAAATTCAAAATGCGCTTCAGGTAGGGCAAGCTGTTTCACCTGTTCGGTCAGTTTTTTCGCCAGCGGTTCGGCTGCATCACGGCGAATCTGGTCCAGATGTTGAGCTTTGCTTAGAAACTCCTGATAAGAGACCTCGACCTGTTCAGCCAGAGTTTCCGGGTCTTCTAGCTGATGCAATTGTTCAAGTTCAGTCTGCCAGGCCTCATATTCTTCTTTCAGCAATTCTGGCTGGGTGCGGTATTTGCGTGCTAAACGGTGAAACACTTCCAGTTTGGAATTCAGTTCTTCCATACGCTCTGGATCAAAGCTTTGCCGATCCATAAACTGACGTAAGGTTGCCGTTGCATCTTCGAGTTCGCTTTGGGCATTCAGTAAAGAGGTATAAATCTGGGAAAGCTGTTCGCTACGACCGGCATGCGATTCCATGCGGCGCAAGATTGAAGCCAGTTCCTGCGAAATATTCTGTTCACCTTCATCCAGGCCATTCAGGCTATAGACACAATCCTGCATGATGGCTTCATGATGTGAAAGGCGGTCAAATTCCTGCTCAATTTCCTGATAATCCGTCTGGACGACTTCTTCCAGTTCTTCAAGTTGCAGCTCCAGAGTTTCCATACGTTGCTTACGGGTTGCTTGTGCATCCAGCGCGGCCTGATGCTGGCGAATATTTTTATGCCAGGTGCTATAAGCGTCACGTACTTCCTGAGCTGGTGCATAAAAATTGCTATAGCGATCCAGCCAGTGTTTGGGATAAGGTGGTTCTAGAAGTTGCTGCTGACTATGCTGGCTATAAAGCTGAACCAGTAGTCGGCCAATTTCTTTCAGTTCAGACAGACTACTGGGACGACCATTGATCCAGGCCTTACTGCGGCCAGTGGCAAAGATCACCCGGCGTAAATGAATCTCCCCCGACTCATCATCGAGTTCATGCTCTTTTAACCAGCCTGCTTCAGGGCTGTCTTCCTGATAGCTAAAGGTCGCGGTTACATCGGCTTTTTCGGTGCCATAACGCACATAATTGGTATCGGTTCGTTCACCCAGGCAAGCAGATAGAGCATCCAGTAACAGGGATTTACCTGCACCGGTTTCACCAGTAAGAACGTTAAAACCTTTATCAATATCAATAGCAAGATGCTCGGCCAAAGCAAAATTGATCAGAGTTAAATGTGTCAGCATAAACGCATCCGGGCTGCGAAAAGTTTGAATGAAATAGCATGTCAGTTGCTTCAGTCTAGCAACGCGGCTGTTATTATAAATCAGGATAAATCGATTTCATTCTATCTTAAATTTCAGGGATTAATACACGCTTATTTGAATGTTGTGTCACAAGAACCAAGATTAGGCCACTGAAGTTACAAAAGATATTTTCATTTTTCTGACATGCTTGAAATTTAAATTAAATCAGGTCGGAATATATTTTGCTTATAAATGGCGAGAAAAATCACGGCATTTTCCAGGATCTGCCGAAATCACTCAAACAGGCTGGAATCAAGGCAAGCAGGGGCACCCAATAAATTCATTCAAGTCCGATAAACTTCGATTGATTAGTTGCGGGTGCACATTTAAACTACAGCAATCAAAATATTACAAAATGCTTTATCTGGAGAAATGGCATGTCAGCTCAGTTTGATCATGTATCAGTACTTAAAAAATCGAATGTGTATTTTGGCGGGTTATGCATCAGCCATGTGGTGCAATTTGAAGATGGCACTAAAAAAACCTTAGGGGTAATTTTACCTTCAGAAAATGCATTAACTTTTGAAACACATGTGCCTGAGCGTATGGAAATCATCTCAGGTGAATGCCGTGTGCAAATCGCTGACAGCGAAGAAAAAGAACTGTTCCGTGCTGGTCAGTCTTTCTATGTGCCAGGCAATAGCCGTTTCAAAATTGAAACTGATGATGTGCTGGACTATGTTTGCCATTTTGAAGGCTAAACAGACCTACAGATGAGCTGTAACCGATCAAGAAATTTTGTTCTGAATCGGTTAAACTAAGCTTAATACAGAATCCTGTGAAGTTGGCTTTGCAGGATTTTTCTTTTGCTGCCTATTTCCCAATTTATTTTCGAGGTCGTTCATGGCTAAACCTGAGTATTATTATGGCGTCCATTCAGTAGAATCACTGCTGGAGCTTGAGCCTGAACGTGTCTTGACTCTTTTTACCCTGAAAGGCCGTGATGATCAGCGCCTGAAACGTGTGCTGGAATTGGCTGAGCCTTTTGGCATTAGTGTCCAGCAGGCTAGTCGTGACAAGCTGGAAAAACTGGCTGGTTTGCCTTTTCATCAAGGCGTTGTAGCGGCAGTTCGCCCGCATCCAACCTTAAATGAAAAGGATCTGGAAGATCTATTGAAGCAAGATTCTCAAGTACTTCTATTAGCACTCGATCAGGTAACGGATCCACATAACCTGGGTGCTTGTATTCGTACTGCCGCAGCGATGGGTATAGCGGCTGTGATTGTACCGCGTGACCGTTCAGCAAGCCTGACGCCGACTGCACGTAAAGTGGCAGCAGGTGGTGCAGAAAAAGTGAAGTTTATTCAGGTGACCAATCTGGCGCGTACTTTGGGTCAAATCAAAGATGAATTTAATGTACGTGTGGTTGGTACGATGCTGGATGAAAAAGCTTTACCTATCCAGAAATTTGATTTTACTGGTACAGGTGTATGCGTGGTGATGGGTGCGGAAGATACCGGTTTGCGTCCAATTACCCAAAGCCAATGTGATCAGACGGTTTATATTCCGATGGCAGGAAATCTGCAAAGTCTGAATGTGAGCGTGGCAACAGGGATGGCTCTTTATGAAGCCTGTCGTCAGCGTCAAGCTTAAGTCCTTTTTATTATTTACCTAAATACTGTTAAAGAAGAAGTCTATGTCTCCCCGAACGCAAGGTTATGCCTTTGTCTTAATTACCATGTGTATTTGGGGAGGTTTTACCTTAAGCACGCGCTTAAGTGCCCAGTGGGGGATTAGTGCTTGGGATCTGGTGGGATTACGTTTTCTATTGGCTTTTCTGATTCTGATGCCAGTCCTGATTTATAAAAAGGACACAGCCTTTTTGTGGAGTAAGGAATCCTTTCTCTTAGCCATGATTGGCGGGGTAGGGTATTGCCTGACTGCTTATACTGCTTTCCATTATGCACCTGCAGCTCATGCTGCCGTATTTCTAAATGGCTGTATTCCACTTTGTACCGCAGTGGCTGCTTTTGTGTTATTTAAACAGGGATTTGACCGACATACTTGGATCAGTATGGCGATTATGCTGCTTGCGATTGGCAGTATGAGTTGGCTGATGTTCCGGGAGTCCGGTGTGGCCTTGGGATTAGGCGATCTGCTATTTTTCATCAGTGCAATGTGGTGGGGTGTATTCACTGTACTGCTACGTCAATGGAAGCTATCTGCCTGGCATTCTATGGCCAGTGTAGCGATCTGGTCAGCTATCGTTTATGTGCCAATTTATCTGCTATTCTTCCCCAAACATCTGGATGCTGCTGAACCTTGGCAAATGGCTTCCCAGGTACTCTTTCACGGTGTTTTTGTGGTGATTGTAGCGACACTAACTTATGTGGAAGCGATTAAGCGTTTAGGTGCATTTAAAGCGGGCAGTATCGTGACTCTCGCACCATTTATTGCTGCCATACTGGCTGTGCCGCTTCTAGATGAACCTTTAAGTCTCGCGATTGTTTCTGGTTTGGTAGGTATGGCAATTGGTGCCATACAGCCTTGGCGCTGGCTGATGCATCAAGATAGCTTGAGTCAAAAACTGGAACAACAAAAAAAGCAGTCCTAACAAGGCTGCTTTTTATTTTAGTTTTAAATAGGTTTGGATTAATTATTTTGAGCAGCCATCTGAAGATACTTTTCATGTAATGGTGTGAGATGAGCATAGAGATGTTCTAGCTCACCATCATTCAGTACAATATCATCAGCCATGGCACACTTTTGTTCACGCGGCATTTGTGCGGCAATGATCTTCTGAATTTGCTCTACATTTTGTCCATCGCGCTGTGAAGCCCGTTGAATTTGCAGTTCAATAGCAGCATCAATTAATAACGTATGTTGTGTTAGTTCATGCTGATTTGTTTCAAACAATAAAGGAGAAACTAAAATCGCATAAGGACTTTGTGCTGCATGTAACTGTTGAATAATTGAATTGCGAATAGCAGGGTGGGTGATATTTTCCAGCATTTTTCGTGCTTCTGGAGACTGGAAAATATGTTCGCGCAAAACACGGCGATTCAATGAACCATCCTTGAGTAAAACCCAATCGCCGAAAGCTTCCCGAATTTGCTGTAGGGCTGGTTGACCGATATCAACGACTTCACGGGCGACAATATCTGCATCTACGACAGCAATCCCTTGAGCTTCAAACCATTGGCTGGCAGCAGACTTGCCACTACCAATTCCACCAGTTAAACCGAGTACAAATTTCACTTTACTGACCTAAATAGATTTTCATGATCTGCTCACCCCATAAAAAGGCAATCCAGCCGGCAATGGCAATATAAGGGCCAAAGGCAAAGGGCTGATTTTCTTTACGGACTTTAAGCAGGATAATCCCAATAATCGCGCCCACCAATGATGACAATAATACAATGAGTGGTAGGAGCATAGGCCCCATCCAGGCACCTAAGGCAGCTAGTAATTTGAAATCTCCATAGCCCATACCTTCCTTGCCGGTCACCAGCTTAAACAGATAGTACACCACCCACAAGCATAAGAAGCCAATGATATAGCCCCAGATGGCAGAATCAGGGGTAGTATAAATCGCATAACTATTAATGCCCAGGCCGAGTGCAGCCAGCGGCAAGGTATAGCGATCGGGTAATAACTGGGTATCGAAATCAATAAAGGTGAGGGCAATCAGGACATAGGTAAAAACCAGACCAAACAGCATCTGTATGGTAGGCCCAAATACTGCCACCACTATCAGCGCACAAGCAGCTGTGAGAAGTTCAATAAATGGATAGCGGATACTGATTGGATTCTGACAGTTACCACATTTACCACGTAATAAGATCCAGCTAATCACCGGAATGTTCTGATACCAGCGAATAGGAGTCTGACATTTCGGGCAGGTGGAAACTGGTTTGCTTAAAGTAATTTTGTTCTCATCAATGATGGGCTGGTCTGGATGCAAAAACAGCTGGCAATCTGTACGCCATTCCTGTTCCATCATTTTAGGGGTACGGTAAATGACAACGTTTAAAAAGCTACCAATACAAAGACTAAAAAGCCCAACTGCGAGATAAAGCGCAGTTGGGTTTGAAATAAAATAAGAAATAACATTAATAAACAAAATATTTAACCTGTAAATTAGCCAACCACGGAACCCATTTGGAAAATTGGAAGGTACATTGCGATAACAAGGCCACCAACAAGGACACCAAGAATTGCCATAATCAAGGGTTCCATCATGGAAGTTAAACCGTCGACCGCATTGTCGACTTCGTTTTCATAATGCGTCGCAACTTTATCCAGCATAGCATCCAATGCACCTGATTCTTCACCAATCGCAACCATCTGTACAGCCATAGAAGGAAATTTATCCGTGACACGCATGGCAAATTGAAGCTGTTGACCGGTTGCAACATCTTCCTTGATTTTCAATACGGCCTCTTCATAAACCACATTATTGGTCGCACCAGCTGTAGATTCAAGGGCATCAATTAATGGTACACCGGCAGCAAAAGTCGTCGCTAGGGTACGGCTATAGCGGGCAATAATTGCTTTATAGACCAGATCACCAAAAATGGGAGCTTTAAGTGCAGCTCTATCAAGCAAGTCTCGAAATTTTTTACTACGTTTTTTACTTTCAAGAAATATAGTAATAATAATTCCAATGCCAAGAATAAATAAGAACCAGTATTGCTGGAACCAATTTGACAAGTTAACAACAAACTGCGTAAAGGCTGGTAGGTCTGCACCAAATCCTTGAAAAAGTTCTTGAAATACGGGTACCACTTTCACCATCAAAATAATCGTCACAATAATTGCAACCACAATTACTGATATAGGATATTTCATGGCTTTTTTAATTTTTTGCTTTAACAACTCACTTTTTTCTTTGTAAATCGCGACACGATCCAGCATGGTTTCCAGAGCACCAGATTGCTCGCCAGATTCGACCAAAGAACAGAATAGGTTGTCAAAATATTGTGGGTATTTTCGTAATGCTCCGGCAAAAGTATTCCCCCCTTCAACTTCACCTTTGATTCCCAGTACAACCTCGCGCATAGATGGATTTTCCAAACCTTCTGCGACAATTTCAAAGCCTTGTACTAAAGGCACCCCTGCTTTCATCATGGTGGCTAACTGACGGGTGAAGATGGTGATATCCAGCGTGGAAACTTTTTTCTTCATCAAACCTTCGAGAATATTTTTTTTCTTTTCCCGGATGGTTTTGATCGTAATGCCTTGTTTGCGCAAGTTCACTTTTGCCAAGGCCATATTTCGTGCCGGCAATTCCCCCTTGATCTTGGCGCCTTTGCGATCAACCCCTTCATAACTGAAGATCGGTGTCATCTGGCCTTTTTTTACTGCTGCCATAGCTTTATCCTTATTTTATATTCAGCACGATCATTCGCTGGTTACACGATTGACTTCCTGTAAAGAAGTCACCCCCTGCATAACCTTCACTAACCCTGATCGGCGTAAATTGTTAAATCCTGCACGTGCGGAAGCTTCAGCAATTTCAATGGCATTGCCATCTTCCATAATAATTCTTGAAATCTCAGGTGTGACCTTCATAACTTCATAAATACCGACCCGGCCCTTATACCCTTCACGGCATTCATTACAGCCGACTGGCTCATAAATCTGAAATTCAGGGCTTTGTAAATCTGCTTCGGTAAAGCCCATCTCCAGTAAGCTTTGCTTTGGAATGTCAGCCGGTTTTTTACATTGTGAACACAAGCGACGGGCCAGACGCTGCGCAATCACCAGATTGACTGAAGTCGCGATATTGAAAGAAGGTACGCCCATATTACGTAAACGGGTCAAAGTTTCCGGAGCACTGTTGGTGTGCAGAGTTGACATCACCATATGACCTGTTTGCGCTGCTTTGATTGCAATTTCAGCTGTTTCCAGATCACGGATCTCACCGACCATGACAATATCAGGATCCTGACGCAGAAAGGATTTTAAAGCAGCTGCAAACGTCAGGCCAACTTTATTATTGACGTTCACCTGATTAATCCCTTGCAGGTTAATCTCGACTGGGTCTTCCGCAGTAGAAATATTGGTATCTTCACGATTTAAGATGTTTAAGCCCGTATAAAGGGATACTGTTTTACCGGAACCAGTAGGACCGGTAATCAGTAACATCCCTTGCGGTTTATCTAAGGCTTCCATAAATAATTCTTTCTGCTCAGGTTCATAACCTAAAGCATCAATTCCCAGCATGGCACTAGACGGATCTAAAATACGTAGAACCAGTTTTTCGCCAAACAGGGTAGGGAGCGAGTTAACACGGAAGTCGATGGCTTTGTTTTTTGAGAGCTTTAATTTAATACGGCCGTCTTGAGGCACGCGTTTCTCAGAAATGTCCATCTGCGACATAACTTTTAAACGCGATGCCAAACGGTTTGCCAGTTGTAGGGGCGGGGTTGCAATCTGACGTAAAACCCCATCGACACGATAGCGCACCCGATACATTTTTTCATAAGGTTCAAAATGTAGATCCGAAGCGCCCATACGAATAGCATCAATCAGTAACTTATTAATATATTTAACAATAGGGGCTTCTTCACCCTTGTCTTTTTCGTCTTCTTCTTGAGTCGGATCGGCTGTATCGACATTTACATCCAGATCGAAATCATCATCAAAATCAAAAGTACTTTCTTCAGTAAAGTTTTGCTCAATCAGTTTTTCGAGTTTATTGTGTTCAACAATAACAGTTTCAATATTCAGTTTGGTTGCAAAGCGGATGGCATCCGTTGCTTCGATATTGGTCGGATTGCTCGTGGCGACATAAAGAATATTGGCGTTTTTATAAATTGGCAGAATACGATGCTTGGTAATCAGCTTTTCATCAATATCTTCACGCAGGATTTGTCCCGGATCATAAGCACCAATATCAAATAGAGGCTCACCAAATTCTACTGAGATCGTTTCAGCAATGGTAGTAGGGGAAAGATTATGATGACTGACCAAATAGGCCACGATATCTGTTTTTTCCTGTTTGGCATTGGCTAAAGCAGTCCGCATATCTTCAGCTGATAATACCCCTTCATCGACCAGGCGACGAATAAACCCCGTAAATCTTGGTGACCCCTGCAATGCTGTCATGCTTCAAATGCCTATCAATTCAATTTTTTTAATTTGCTATTCTAAAATTATACGTTTGTTATACAAAAATACCATAGCTGAGAATGCTGCAATCTTCGTGATATTCAGTAAAAGCTTGAACTGGTCGGAAGAACCGGGCATTTTTTTCAGTGATAACAAAAAATAACCATTTTGAATAGTCTAAACTGAGAAATAGGATGAATAAAACTATTCTTTAAATTTTACAATTCCGTGTAGAATGTGCCCAATTTAAGATATGTCAGTGAAATAGGTTATTTATGTCGGTTTCGACGATTACCCCTTGGGTGGTGGGCAACTGGAAAATGAATCCAATGCAGGCAGATGCCCAAGCTTTGGTTCAGAATTTAAAAGACTTGCTTGAGTCTGCACCAGTTTCAACAGAGAAATGTCATTTGGGTGTGGCGCCGACAACCCTTGCCTTAACTCAAATTCAAACTGCATTTGCTTCTGCTAATCGCCCTGTATATACCGTAGCACAAGATGTATCACGTATTGCAGGGACAGGCGCCTACACCGGGGAAGTGAGTGCTGAATTATTGGCTGATAGCCAGATTCACTATGTATTGATTGGGCACTCTGAACGTCGTGAAATTTTTGCTGAAAGTTCACAGATTTTAAATACTAAAATCAAGAATGCCTTAAATGCCGGTTTAACCGTAATTTACTGTGTGGGCGAAAGTCTGGAACAGCGTGAAGCAGGGCAGGCAGAAGCGGTGGTTCTCCAACAGATTTGCGATATCGCGACTGTGGTAGAAGATGAACAGTGGAAAAATATCGTGATTGCTTATGAGCCAATCTGGGCCATTGGTACCGGTAAAACAGCTTCTCCAGAAGATGCGCAGGCCATGCATGCCCAAATCCGTCAGGGTTTGAGCCAGATTACAGGTTATGCTGCGACTATGGCGATTTTATATGGTGGTAGTGTAAAACCGGAAAATGCAGTAGAGTTAGCAGCCTGTCCTGACATTAACGGGGCATTGGTGGGTGGTGCATCACTCAATGCTGAGTCGTTCCATCAAATTGCTCAAGCATTTGCAAATACACAATAATTAGGAGTTCAGCATGCAAACTTTTGTGCTGGTAGTGCATATTATCTTAGCGATTTTGATGATTGTCTTGATTTTGGTTCAGCATGGTAAAGGTGCGGATGCAGGTGCATCATTTGGCGGCGGCGGTGCGGCAACGATCTTTGGTGCCTCAGGTTCGGGTAATTTCATGACCCGTTTGACGGCAGTTTTTACCGCATTGTTCTTTGTGACCAGTATTACTTTGGCGATTCTTGCCAAGAAACAAACCACGAATGCGTACAGTTTATCGTCAATTCAATCAGCACCAACTGCGCCTGCGCAACCGGTTGAAACTTCACCAACTGCACCACAAACGACCGAATAATTTTAATTAAACCTTTCTTTTTTTCAGTGATGCGACTAGAATGCGTCACAGCTGCGGTGGTGGTGGAATTGGTAGACACGCTACCTTGAGGTGGTAGTGCTTTCGGGCGTGGGGGTTCAAGTCCCCCCTTCCGCACCAACTTATAATCCAGAATATAAGTTGGTGTATGCAGCTAAAAAAAACTTCTGTTGATGCGGGATGGAGCAGTCTGGTAGCTCGTCGGGCTCATAACCCGAAGGTCGTTGGTTCAAATCCAGCTCCCGCTACCAATCAATCCTTTTTTAAAGACGCAAACTTTTAAAAGGCAGCTTAAATCTGATTTAAGTTGAGAAGAATTATTTGCATGTTGTTGCGGGGTGGAGCAGTCTGGTAGCTCGTCGGGCTCATAACCCGAAGGTCGTTGGTTCAAATCCAGCCCCCGCTACCAATCCTTTAAAGCTGCAAACTTTAAAGGCAGTTTAGTGTAAAATATTAAGCTGAATGTTATTTGTATGCTGATGCGGGATGGAGCAGTCTGGTAGCTCGTCGGGCTCATAACCCGAAGGTCGTTGGTTCAAATCCAGCTCCCGCTACCAATTTTTCAGTAACAGATAACAAATATGCAGAATGATGTGGTTGTGATTGAAAAGTTCGCATCTTTTGTATATAATTTTTGCACGTTGATGCGGGATGGAGCAGTCTGGTAGCTCGTCGGGCTCATAACCCGAAGGTCGTTGGTTCAAATCCAGCTCCCGCTACCAAGTTTCTTAAAAGAGGCTCACAACTATGGTGGGCCTTTTTGCACAGTGGGATTTGAAAAAAGTTCAAATTGTGCATTAATTGGGGCGATTTACGCCCTTTTTTATTGGCTATCGTGTAGTGTCGACAATATTTGGTCAAATCTCCATGTTTCACTACTACTATAGTTTGTATTGGTTTGTAGTGGTCAAATAGATCATAAAATCGCACCAGATGACGAGAGTAAATGAAGCTATCAAATAAAACTCAAGCACTTCAGGACTTGATTGCACCAGCAGTTGAAGCCTGTGATGTAAATCTGTGGGGGATTGAATTCCTGCCACAAGGCAAACGTTCATTATTACGGATCTATATCGACAAACCGGTCGATGAAAATGCAGCACCTGTTGTCAATGAAGATGGCGAAGAAGAGCAGGGTCGTGGTATTGGGGTTCAGGACTGTGTACGTGTCACACAGCAAGTCGGCGCGATCCTGGATGTACATGATCCAATCTCAGGTGAATATTCGCTTGAAGTGTCTTCACCAGGTTGGGATCGTCCATTCTTCCAGCTGGAGCAGATGGCTCATTATATCGGACAAACGGTTGCGCTGCGTTTGATCAGTGCCGTCGATAACCGTCGTAAATTCCAGGCAAAACTGGTTGCAGTCGACCTTGAAAATGAAATGATTCAAGTTGAAGTAGAAAAGCAACAGATTTTGGATATCGACAGTCACAATATCGATAAAGCAAACTTGGTCTATCAAGATTAATTCAATTAATAAGAATCTGAACGAATAGGTGACTTATGGCACGTGAAATTCTTACCGTCGTTGAAACGGTTAGTAACGAAAAAGGTGTAAGTCGTGAAGCAATTTTTGAAGCGCTAGAACAAGCTTTGGTTGCAGCGACTAAGAAGAAATTCTACGAGGGGACTCACTCGGAAGAAGCTCGTCTTCGTGTAGAAATTGACCGTAAAACTGGTGATTATCGTACTTTCCGTCAATGGGAAGTAGTGGCTGATGAAGATCATGAAATGCCTGCCTGTCAGGATGCGATCTCTGATGTTGATCCGGCACAATGGTCGATTGGCGATATCCGTGAACTGGAAGTAGAATCAATCGATTTCGGTCGTATTGCTGCCCAGATCGCGAAACAGGTGATTGTACAGAAGATCCGTGAAGCAGAACGTGCACTGGTTGCCGATGCTTATGAATCTAAAGTCGGTGAGCTGATCTATGGTGAAGTGAAAAAACAAACCAAAGATGGTTTTATCATTGACTTGGGTGACAACGCAGAAGCGTATCTGGCACGTGAAGAGATGATTCCGAAGGAAATCCTTCGTCCGAAACAACGCGTAAATGCGATTCTATATAGCGTTAACCGTGAAGGCCGTGGTGCACAATTGTTGTTGTCACGTGCTAAACCGGAAATGCTGATTGCATTGATGAAAAAAGAAATCCCTGAAATTTCTGAAGAAATCATTGAAATTAAGGCCGCAGCTCGTCAACCGGGTGTTCGTGCTAAAATTGCAGTGAAAACCAACGACCACCGTATTGACCCGGTGGGTGCTTGTATTGGTATGCGTGGTACACGTATCCAGGCTGTACAGCAAGAGCTCAATGGCGAGCGTATTGATGTGGTGGTTTGGTCGGATGATCCTGCGCAATATATCGCAAGCGCATTAGAACCAGCAGATGTATCTAGTATTGTCATCGATGAAGATGCACGTACTGCAGACATCATTTTCGCGACTAGTGATCAGCTAGCTCGTGCAATTGGTTCACAAGGTCAAAACGTTCGTCTGGCATCTGAATTGACTGGCTATAAGCTGGACATGATGTTGGAAGAAGAGTACTACGCACGTCAGCAAAGCGAAGCACAAAAATACCTGGACATGTTTGTTACACGTCTGGATATTGCTGAAGATTTGGCGATGGCGTTGGTAGAAATGGGCTTCACCTCGCTTGAAGAAATTGCTTACGTACCGCCAGAAACGTTTGATGAAATCGAACTGGATGCGGAACTGGTTGAACTACTGCAAAGCCGTGCGAAAGAAATTGCACTTGCTGATGCATTACAACAGCAAGAAAACGTACAAGCGCCAAGTGAAGAACTTGTTGCAATGGAAGGCATGACAGCAGAGATCGCGCAAGCTCTCGCAGCTCGTGGTGTGGTAACCGTAGATGACTTAGCTGACCAAGCGACTGATGATATCGAAGATATCGAAGGTCTCGGTGCTGAGAAGGCCGGTCAACTTATTATGAAAGCGCGCGAATCATGGTTTAACTAGGAGGTAGTATATGACGGACAAGTCGATTAAAGAGTTAGCACTCAGCGTGGGTCGCCATGTTGATAAGCTCCTAGAGCAGGTTCGTGAGGCAGGTTTACCACAGCGTAAAGCTGACGATATTATTACCACCGAACAACAAGACCGCTTAATGAATCATGTGAAAAAGACACAAGGTTCGGATGGCCATGCAGGACAAATCACGTTGAAACGTAAAACGACCAGTACTGCTAAAGTGGCAAGTACTTCAGGTAAGGCGAAAACGATTAATGTAGAAGTTCGCAAGAAACATACATTCGTCAAGCCAGACCCGGAACAAATTAAAGCAGAAGCTTTAGCGAAGGCTCAAGCTGAACAGCAAGCGAAAGCAGAAGCTGAACAGAAGTCAGCTCCAGCTAAAAAACCTGCTGATGCACCTAAATCAGGTACAAACAATGCAAGCAAAGCCCTAGAAGCAATGCGTGCAGCTCAGAAACAAGAAACTGAGAAACAGGAAACACCTAAAGCAGCTGTTGTGGTAAAACGCAAATCAACTAACAAGCCGATTGTGAAAGCAGCGGTTAAACAAGTTGAAACAGCAGAACAGAAAAAAGCGCGTGAAGCTCAAGCCGCTCAATTAAAAGCAGCTGAAGAAGCAGCACGTCGCAAGGCAGCTGAAGAAGCACAACAACGCACCCTTGAGCAAATGCGCAAGATGGCGTCGAAGTATTCTTCTGAAGATACCACTGCAACTATTCGTGTGATTGATGATTCTCCACTTGCTGCTGGTCTGGTTGGCCAGGCATATGAAGACTCATTTGCGAAAGAAGACCGCGAAATTAAACGTGGTACTAACACTTCAAATACACGTTCACCGAAAAAAGGTGGTCGTCGTGGTGAAGAGCAGTCTTTCCGTGATAACTCACACAAACGTGGTTTGAAATCTAGCCAAGCGAACAAGCATGGTTTTGAAAAACCAGTGAAAAAACAGGTTTATGACGTTGAAATCGGTGAAACGATTGTCGTTGCTGACCTGGCTGCGAAAATGGCAGTTAAGGTTCGTGAAGTGATCAAGTCACTGATGAAAATGGGTGAACTGGTTACTCAAAACCAGGCGATCGATCAGGAAATCGCGGCTCTTGTGGTTGAAGAAATGGGCCATAACCCAGTACTGGTTTCTGAAACTGCAGTTGAAGATAACCTGCTTGAACAGGCTGAAGAAGCTCGTGGTGCGCAAACCACTCGTGCGCCAGTTGTGACTATCATGGGTCACGTTGACCATGGTAAAACATCGCTTCTAGACCGTATTCGTCGTGCCAAAGTGGCGCAAGGCGAAGCAGGTGGTATTACCCAGCATATCGGTGCTTATCATGTAACAACTGATAAAGGTATTATCACCTTCTTGGATACTCCGGGACACGCAGCGTTTACTGCAATGCGTTCACGCGGTGCCAAAGCGACTGATATCGTAGTCCTGGTTGTTGCAGCAGATGATGGTGTGATGCCACAAACTGCAGAAGCAATCGATCACGCACGTGCAGCAGGTACGCCAATCATTGTTGCAATCAACAAGATGGATAAAGACTCTGCTGATCCAGATCGCGTATTGAACGAATTGACCACCAAAGAAATCGTACCTGAAGAATGGGGCGGTGACGTTCCTGTAGCGAAAGTATCTGCACATACTGGTGCCGGTATTGATGAACTTCTTGACCTGATTTTAATTCAGTCTGAATTGCTTGAATTGAAGGCGTCTGAAGAAGGTGCGGCACAAGGTGTTGTGATTGAAGCGCGTGTTGATAAAGGCCGCGGTGCAGTGACTTCTATTCTGGTTCAAAACGGTACGCTGAAAGTGGGTGACCTGGTACTTGCTGGTTCATCTTATGGCCGCGTTCGTGCCATGACCGATGAAAACGGTAAACGTATCAAGTCTGCAGGTCCTTCGATTCCAGTCGAAATTCTGGGTCTTCCAGAAGCGCCGATGGCAGGTGACGAAGTTCTTGTTGTGAATGACGAGAAGAAAGCACGTGAAGTTGCCGATGCGCGTATGGATCGTGAACGTCAAAAACGTCTTGAACGTCAATCTGCAATGCGTCTTGAAAACATCATGGCGTCTATGGGCAAAAAAGATGTGCCGATCGTCAATGTGGTATTGAAAACTGATGTACGCGGTACATTGGAAGCGCTGCATGTTGCATTGGCTGAGCTTTCAACGGATGAAGTAAAAGTACGTATCATTGGTTCTGGTGTTGGTGCGATTACTGAATCTGACGTAACGCTTGCTGAATCTTCAGAAGCGGTTCTTCTTGGCTTTAACGTACGTGCCGACAATACTGCACGTCAAAAAGCAGACGCAGACAGTATCGACATTCGTTACTACTCAGTGATCTATCAATTGATTGATGACGTGAAAGCAGCGATGAGCGGTAAGCTGGCTCCTGAACACCGTGAAACCATCTTGGGTGTTGCTCAAGTACGTGAAGTGTTCCATTCAAGCAAATTTGGTGCTGCAGCAGGCTGTATGGTACTTGAAGGCGTATTACACCGTAACAAACCGATTCGCGTATTACGTGATGACGTGGTGATCTTCCAGGGCGAGCTAGAATCTCTTCGTCGCTACAAAGAAGTGGTGGAAGAAGTTCGTGCCGGTATGGAATGTGGTCTTGCGGTGAAAGGCTATAAAGACATCAAACCTCTCGACAAGATCGAAGTGTATGATGTGCAATTGATTAAACGGAGTCTTTAATGGCGGGTAGTCAACGTCTGAAGCGTATGGCGGATACGGTACAACGCGAGTTGTCTGAACTGATCCGTCAGGAGCTGAAAGATCCACGTCTGGGTGGTCTGGTGACCATCTCAGCCGTGAAGGTGAGCCCAGACTTAGGATATGCAGAAGTTTATGTCACAGTAATGGGTCGTGAACTTGGTGATGAGCAAAGTGAAGCGGCAAATAAAGAAACACTCGATGTCCTGAATAAGGCATCCGGGTTCCTGCGCCATGAACTGAGCCGTCGGATCAAGACACGTATTACACCTCGTCTACGTTTCCATTACGACAAAACCAATGCATATGGTAACTATATGTTTGGTCTGATTGCTGAAGCAGTGAAGGATTTACCTCCTGCTGAAGACAAGAAAGATGAAGAATAAGCTTTTATAAAGCGCAATAAAAAAGCCACCTTAGGGTGGCTTTTTTATTGTTGAACTTTTAAGTAGAACTGGCTAACTATTACTTTGAATCCTGGTCATTCATTTTCTTTTCATAAAATGCACGACGGCGGGTTTTCTGCCAAGGCAATGGACGTTCTAGTGTTTCTGGCACTTCACCACTCATCGAGCGCAAACGTAAATGCAAGGCCGCTTGCGCCATCAGGTTGGCAGATACCGGTGCAGTAATGAAGGCAAACAGGGTAATCAGTATTTCAGCAAAACCTAAACGACCATAGATAGCCGAAAAAATAATAGAAGCGATCAGAAAGCTTCCCAGGCCTAAGGTACTGGATTTAGTCGGTGCATGCAGACGCATAAAAAGGTCGGGTAGACGTATCATCCCAATGCCACCCACCAGCATAAAAAAGGCGCCAATCAATAAAAAAATCGAAACTAGTATTTCTAAAATTAAAGGCATTTAAAAACTCCTAGTCGATGACATGTCCAGTGGTAAAATAGCGGGCAAGGGCAGCGGTAGAAACAAAGCCCAGCATGGCCACCAGTAGGGCACCTTCAAACATGAAAGTGCTGCTCCAGTAGATTCCCAGAATCACCACCAGACAGGTTGCATTTAAAAATAGGGTGTCCAGTGCCAGCAGACGGTCAACGATTGAGGGGCCCATAACCAGTCGGATCAGACACAGTAACATGGAGATCGTGACAGCACCCAGACAAATCAGCAATACATATGGCAGAATGGTCATGCTTCAGCTCCTGATTGTGCGCTAAAAATTTTAATCAAAGGTTGTTCATAGCGCTGTTTGATGGTTTCAATTTCAGCCTCTTCATCATCCGTGCTTAAGGCATGCACCAGAATATCGCCACGATCCTGATCAATCCCCGCAGAGACTGTACCTGGTGTGGTGGTAATAATCATTGCCAGCAAAGTATTCACTTCTTCATGCTCGGTATCCAGAGGAACACGAAACCATTTTGGATGCAGATTTTTGGTCGGTCCCAGTACTAAAATCGCGACTTTAATATTAGCGACAATGATGTCCCAAACAACGATCCAAAACAGGCGCATCGCCGGGATCCACCGGATATTCGGCGTGTAATCAATGAAAGGGGCGACCATTCTCGGAATCAAGATCGCCAGAAATATTGACATAAGGAGTGTGCCGGCTTCCATATTATGGGCCAGCATGATCCAGCTCATCGCCACAATGACCGAAACGAAAGGATGTGGGAACCAGCGTTGAAGTAATGATTCAGCCATTAAAGTCCCTCCGCCGGTTTAAGTTGATTGTCGTCGTATTTGTTCTGTTCAATATACTGCTTATCAATCTGACGCTGTTTAAATTCAGAAATATGATCGCCATTTAAGGTATTTTCTGAAATGACATAAGGAATCAGGTGCGCATTTGGATCAGGCGTTTCACCACCGTATTTGGTTTCTGGTAAATAACCCGGATCAAATGGCTGAACACTGATGAACTTGCCTTCAGCATCACGTTTTAACAGTGCTGCTTCATAAATCGGATTGGTTTTAATCTGTGCTGCGGTCTGATAATTATATTGATAAATCGGTGCAGCAAAAACAACGTAGGCTGTCAGACTGAGCAATAATAGATAAATAACCCGGTCATTCCGTGCTGGTGCCTTGCTGGGCAAGGATTCATATTTGCTGAATTCTTCAGAATTTTCATCCTGTTCTGGTCGGCTTGAACGCCAGAACAGAATAAAACCAACCCGGGTAAAAGCCAGAATACTTAGTAAGCTGACCAGTAGAACCGTAAAGATAATCAGCATTTGATGTTCAGACTGTCCTGAAGCTTGCAGGATAAACACTTTACCGAAGAAGCCACTGAAAGGTGGCAAGCCGGCCATCATCAAGGCAATGATGAAATACACAATAGAAACCAGCTTATTCTGTTTCATCTGTGGGGCAATTTTAAAGTGATCTTTAAATTCACCGCGTTGTGAGGTAATCCAGCCACACAGGATATAAAACGCTGCGCCAATCAGGGTACTGTGCACCATATAATACAAGGCACCTGCCCAGGCTTGGGTACTGTTCATGGCAATCGCAATCAGAATGGTGCCGACTGAAGACAGGATCATAAAGCCGACAAAACGGCGTAGACGTTCAGTCCCAATGGCACCAAATGCGCCATACAGTGAAGTAATCACCCCAATGACCAGCAGACAGTTCATCAGGATCTGATGACTGTATTCATCATCAAATACAGTACCATTGACCCGGATAATCGCGTAGATCCCGACTTTGGTCATGATGGTAAACAGGGCAGCCACCGGAGTAGTTGCCACAGCATACGTTTTAGGAAGCCACAGGCCTACCGGTAACATGGCTGCCTTGATCCCGAACACCACAAATAGCATCAGTCCGCCCGCAACGGCCAGCTTATGCTCATCTCCTGCCAAAGTTGGCATCAGACGAGCAACATCAGCCATATTCAGGCTGCCGACACTGCCATAAATCATCCCGAGTCCGATCAGGAACATGGCAGAAGCAAGCAGGTTAATAGCCACATAATGCACACCGAGCTGAAAGCGTGCCTTGCCTTGCCCATGCAAAAGCAGGACATAGGATGCCATTAACAGGATCTCGAAGAACACGAACAGGTTAAACAAGTCACCGGTCAGGAAGGCACCACTAAGCCCCATTAATAGAAAATGGACCATGGCATGGAAATAACGCCCGCGAATATCCCATTCTTTGCTGGCATACCAAACGATGGGCAAAGCGAGTGTATAGGTCAATACCAGCATCAAGGCAGATAGTTGGTCCAGGACCAGCACAATACCAAAAGGGGCAGCCCATTCACTTAAAGTGTAGACACTGATCTGTCCTTGGCTGCTATTGATCAGATAGCCAATCGCCATAATCAGACCCAATAGGGTCGAAATATGACTCACGCCACGACGCCACGGCTGACGCCAGTCGGTAATCAGAGAGCCGGAACCTGGGTTACCTAATAGTACTAAAATAAAGGCAGTAAACGCCGGTAAAAGAATACTGAAAATAGGGGTGTGTTGATTCAAGAAGTTGAGAAGATCAGTCATTACGGCTCATCCTCACGTGGGTCATGTTGCGGTATCTCTTCTTTGGAATCAACGTGGTCTGTTCCTGATTCATAACGGCTACGTAAGGCCAGCTGTACAATAAAGGCGGTGGTGGCAAAACCAATTACAATTGCGGTTAAAACCAAGGCCTGAGGTAAAGGATCGGTGACCTGCGTGGCTTCGGTGAGCACTGCAGGCGAATTCATCTGAATACGGCCCATGGCAAATAAAAACAGGTTCACTGCATAACCAATCATGGCCAGTCCAAGGACGACCGGAAAGGTACGTGCCCGCAGAATCAGATAGATCCCGGTGGCAGTAAGTAGGCCAATTGCTGAGGCTAATAAAAGTTCTAAACTAATCATTCTATTATCCTCTTGGTACTGGGCCAGTCATACTGGAGTGACGGGAGTCACCCAGAACGGAAATCATCAGCATGGTCGCCCCGACTACGGTGACATAGACACCGACATCAAATAGCGCGGCAGAAGCCAGATGCATATCGCCAAGTAATGGTGGATGAACATGAATATGGGCACTGGTCAGGAAAGGACGTGACCAGAACCAGGCTGCGATGCCAGTCAGGCCAGCAATAGTCAGGCCGACGCCAATCCAGATTTCATAGAGACGTCCAGATTTAGCTCCCAGCATTTTTTCTGCATGATCCTGACCAATGGCAACGTATTGAATGATCAAAGCCAATGAGGTGACCAGACCGGCAATAAAACCGCCACCCGGAAGATTATGGCCGCGCATAAAGATATACAGACTCACCACCAGTGCTACCGGTAAAATCCATGATGCAGTAATTCTTAGCATCAAAGGGGAGGGGTTAAAACGGTAAGTCAGGCCTTGGGTAATGGTGGTGCCATGAGCACGCATACCATCCATCAGACTTAGTACACCAATGGCGGCAATCCCGAGTACGGTAATCTCGCCAAAGGTATCGAAACCACGGAAATCGACCAGAATTACGTTGACGACGTTTGTACCGCCACCAAGCGGAATCGATTGTTGGATGAAGAACCAGGAAATTGAATTATGGTCACGTGTCATAACTAGCCAGGCAACTGTTGCAATTCCTAGACCCCCGCAGACCGCAATCACTGCATCTCGCCAGCGTCGGGTCGGGCTGGATTCATAAGGGGTTAATTGTGGCAGTAGAGACAGGCTCATCAGTAGCAGAACAGTTGTTACTACATCGACTGTAATCTGGGTCAAAGCCAGATCGGGTGCTGAAAAACCAATGAAAACCATGGTGACGACCAGACCGACCGCACCGCTGATCAGGATGGCTTTAATCCGTTCATGATGGAACCACAGCATCATCCAGCAGGCTGAGAACAGCAGTAACCATAGAACGATGGCCAGAACTGGTGCATGGGTCAGTTCGCGGCTACCGGTGTCGATCCCATTGACGACGAGTGGATAGCCTACCAGACCAATGGTAAACAGCACCGTCCACAAAATATAACTTTGCAGTTTGCCATTTTCAGTCGCACGGCGGAAACGTCTTGAATTCAGTAACAGATTTTTCAGGAACAGATCAAACAGTACACGGCCTTGCAATTTGCCGAGTTTTGGATCCAGATCAATTTCCCGAATTGCACCGCCTTTAGCCAGTGCAAAATAGAAAATCGCACCGCCAAATATCGCAATAATACTCATCACCAAAGGCAGATTAATACCGTGCCAAAGGGCGAGGTGAGTACCTTCAAAGGCGAAATTCTGGGTTGACGCTTGTGTAGTGCTATTTACAATCTTTTCGACCAGTAATCCTGGTAACAAACCAACTGCAATACACAGGAAAGCTAATAAAATAGCTGGTGCACGCATACCGAATGGCGGCTCATGCGCATCTTTATTTGGGACTTGCTGACCTAAGGGGCCATCAAAAAATACGCCATGTACCAGACGAATCGAATAGGCGACAGCGAAAATCCCGGCCAGTGTTCCTGCAATAGCAGCACCGACCATGACTGGGCCACTTAAGTTTGCGACCAGTTCGGTAAAGAACATTTCCTTGGACAAGAAACCATTGGTGAATGGAATACCTGCCATGGAGGCGGCGGTGATCATGGTCAGTGTTGCGGTGAAAGGCAGTATTTGCCAAAGACCAGACAATTTTCGCAGATCACGAGTACCGGATTCATGATCAATGATCCCGGCAATCATGAACAGGGCAGCTTTAAAGGTTGCATGGTTGATGATATGGAAAATTGCTGCTGCGACCGCCAGTGGTGAGCCAATACCCAGCAGACACATGATCAGGCCCAAGTGGCTAATAGTTGAATAGGCCAACAGACCTTTCAGATCTTCTTTAAAGATGGCAAAGAACGCTGCCACACACAGGGTAAATAACCCGATAAAAGTAACAATATTATGGAACAGTGCCGCGCCTGCAAAAATCGGCAATAAACGTGCGACTAAAAACAGGCCCGCTTTGACCATGGTGGCAGAGTGCAGATAGGCAGACACCGGCGTCGGTGCTGCCATGGCATTTGGTAACCAGAAGTGAAACGGGAACTGCGCACTTTTGGTAAAAGCACCGAGTAAAATTAATAATAATGTCGGTACAAATAGGGCATGCGCCTGAATCTGTTCGCCCATCATCAGAATCTGGTCAATCTGATAGGTACCCGTCATCTGTCCGAGCAGAATAAAGCCACCCAGCATAGATAAGCCGCCCATCCCGGTAATGGTTAGAGCCATGCGTGAGCCGCGTTGGGCCGCTTCGTAATTGCTCCAGTAACCAACCAGCAGAAAGGAAGAAATACTGGTGAGTTCCCAAAAGATCAGGAGAATCAGAAGATTATTAGACAATGAAATGCCGAGCATCGCTGCCATAAACAGCATCAGCAGGAAATACAGTTTACTCAGGGAGTTTTTAGGGCTGAGATAGTAATAGGCATAGATATAAATCAGGGTACCAATCCCACTAATCAGCAGAGCAAACAGCATGCCCAAAGCATCCAGCCGGAAACTGAAATCGATTCCAAGCTGGGGTAGCCAGGACCAGGTCTGGGTAATTACCGTTCCATTAAATACAGCAGGCGCCTGACTCAACAGTAATAAGAAACTGCTGAGGCTGACGGCAATTGCTCCTAAAGCCGTTACCCCGCGTGAAAATTGCTTCAGCCACGAGACAAGGGTTGTGCCTAATACTAACGGTAACAATATAATAATTGGCAGCACACTCGTATCCATTGTCGTGATATAGGTTAAGGTCAACCTAGGGTGAATCTTTATCTTTCAAGGATTACAGGACCGCAAAGAGCGACCCAAAACTTCTCGATCTTGAAAGCCAGAATGATATTCAAACAGAATAAAACAGTTGTATTGCGCAACTTATAAACGATAGCAAATTCCGATTTTACAACGAAAATTGCAAGTAAAACCGATCATATTACAGGATAACCACAACATCAATGTTTTTATGTAGAACTTGTAGATTATACGTAAGCTTGGTTTTGATATGGGGTGCATGCTTGAACATCTCGTACAAATTTGACCGAAAATAAAGATCAAACTCCCTGCATTTATTGATAAAAATTTATAACTTCTTGATCAGAAATGCAGAAAATCAAAACCTATTCTTGCATCCTGATTTTAATTTTTAAATTGCATTATCGTTTCAGCACTAGTTAAGAAGATTGAGGCAGGCTTTGTGAATTATCCTGACTCAACAGTTGTAAAAGTTCTTGCTGCTGTTCTGTGCTTAGCTGTTCCTGAATCAGTTGCAAAACAGACTGAGCCGTCAAGTTGACTATTTCTGGTTCCTGAAGTGCATCTTCAACTTTTTCTATATCTGAATGATTTTGGCTCATCTCAAGCGGCAACTCTGCATAAAAATGATCATACTGAACCTGCATTGGATTTAGATGGATGGGATGCAACTGTTTATTTTCCAGTTTTAGACACTGAAAATCCTGAGCCTGCTCCAGCAATTCCGGCCGGTTTCCAGTCACAATAATCTGCAAGTTAGGAAACGCCTGATGCAGACGCGGTAAAATGACGGCGGCCATGTCCTGATCCAGTTGATGATCAATTTCATCAATCAGTAAAATGCCAGTACCTTCCTGACAGGGAAATAAGCTGTGCGGATTAAGCAGACAAAGGCGCCGTACAACATCTCCCACCAGTGCAATCCAGTTCCGGATACTGCTCGACAACTGCTGAAAGCTAAAGGTGTGATCCTGATAACGCACCATCAATTGCAGCTTGGGCTGGTAGTCCAGATAAATCTGGCTAAGTTCTGGTAGTACAATGGATAAAGCTTCACGCAAGGCAGTCAGGCTCGGTGTATGCATATGTGCTTTAGCTTTTTCAATTTGCTGGACCAGCTGATCTGCCTGTATATCATCCGATTGCTGTAGCGCCTGATCTAGAATCTGGTCAATGATCTTGGCACTTTGTGCATTTTCAATATCACTGATTTCACGAAACCATTCAAAGAAACGTGCAAAAGTCGTAAAGGGAATGGCGGTAATTTCATAGGCATGCGCAGCCTGAAAAATGGCCTGATTATTTTTGCTGAGTATATTGATTTCATTGACGAAGCGTTCAGCCGGATAATAGGCGACCATAGGCAGACCGAGCAAAGGGTCATGTTGTCTTGCCTTTTGATAGAGATTCACCATGGCATCGAGTTGCTGGGTTTCCGCTTTGGCAAAGCCAATGCCCTGACTATTTAAGGTTTTATATAACTGCCAGGAACAGGATTGGGCAGGGGCTGCTTCTCCCTGTGCTGATTCAGGCAATGATCCCAAATCATCAGGAAAACGCACCTGGATATCAATTTTGGATTGCAGACGATTTTGCAGGATATCCTGATCCAGCATACTTAAACCTGCGGTACGCAAGTCGCGAAAACGTGCAGAAAACCAGGTCAAAGCCTGATAACTCAAGCGCAGCAAGGTGGTTTTACCCGAACCCTGATCACCCAGAATTAAAGTCACAGGTGTTTTTTGCAGATCAAAATCGAGCTGGATATTAGAAAAGTGCAGAGCATGTTTGAGTTGTATTTTTTCGATGTGCATGGATCACCTGTAGCGTGATTTTTACATCTATGTTTTACCTTAGCCAACGGCTTGGCGCAGTGACTGTGGCATCCTGATTTTCAGTTGTTGAATGAGGTCATAAATGTGATGAATATTTAAGCTTACTTTAGCACGAGTACAGGCCACGTACAGCAGACGTAACTCTTCGTCACTAATTTTATGGTCTTTCTCATTCAGCTTGAACTGGTAATCATCTTCAATATGAACGCGATCCCATTCCAGACCTTTGGCCTTATGTGCGGTAGAGATGATGTAGTCCGCTTGCCCAATCGGCGTGATTTTGGCGAGAGCAGTTTTCAGGGGATCAGTACCATGTTCATCGACCAGTTTGACTAAAGGCTTGATATCACTGCCTTCATTGGTCTCACAGTATTCGTGTACATCATGCCAGGAATTAAACCAGGCCAGTTCAGGTACATCAACCACACGTTTGCCCTGTTTCAGCATCGCAGCGGCATCAACAAAACGGTTTAATTTGACATGATCGGCTTGCAGGCTGACTTTATCGCCACGTACTAAACCGGCAAGTAATAGTTCCATAGCACGCGCATTGGTCCGGCATAGAATCGCATCGCGTAATTTAGTGTGCGGTTTATTGACGACTTTGGAGTTTAAGTGCGGATTACCGAGTAGGGGCACGGTTTCATTCAATGCTCCCAAAATCGCATTGGCATTTAACGCAATTTCAGGCCCGAAACGGAATGAAGTGGTCAGACGAGATTCGGGTAGCGGCAGCTGCTGCATGGCATTCACTGCGCCACGCCAGGCATAAATCTGCTGATGCGCATCGCCGACATAGATGACCTGAGTGCTACGCTGTTTCAGCAAAATTCCTAGCATCAGTGGGTCGGCATCCTGTGCTTCATCAAACAGCACATAGTCGGCAGGAATATTGGGCTCAGACAATGCCCAAAGTTTCAGGTAAATATCATGCCCAATCCCGGCCTGATGATTGGGATCAATTGACTCTAACCAACGCCGTTCAACTGCTGGATAAAGTTTCTTTTGCAATGCTTCAATATCATCTGGGTGTAGCCAGCTCGGTGCCTGAATATGTCGCGGGGCGGGATATTGCGAACTGGTTGAGCAGAAATAGCCAACTGCATTCGCGACCAGACTGGCCAGACGCGAAGGCATCAGTACATATTTTTCATAACGTCCGCCCATCATCCGGCGCAAGGTCATCGGTTCAAGGCGATATTCTTTGGCAATAAAGCTTGGACTTAAACGCGGTAGGCGTAGTTTATCCGTGACTCCACGTGGAACACTGCGAAAAGCCAGGGAGTGGAAAGTACGGCAGTCGACACCACGATGAAACTTGTTTTGTGCTTCTGAGGCAATGGATTTATTAAACGCCAGATACATGCCGCGCCGTTCCGGCATGGCATCACTGATCATTTGCAGGGTCGTAGTTTTACCTGTGCCCGCATAGGCAATGACTTTAAAAGATTTTCCCAGACGTGCGTTATCAATAGCAGTTGCCTGCTCATAGGTCGCTTTGGGTTTTTGCAGATCGGACACAGGTAGATTCATTCACGATTTAATGTTGGCGATTGGCTTTTTCAACCAGACCGGATAGACCCTGACGGCGTGCCAGTTCATTCAGGACCAGTTGCGGATCCAGGTCGAAGTAACCGAGCATCACAATGGTATGGAACCACAGATCAGCTACTTCATAGATCAGGTCATTCTTGTTGTCTTCAGAGGCTTCAGTTTTGAAATCTTTAGCCGCGATCACGGTTTCAAAGCTTTCTTCACCGACTTTTTCCAGAATCTTGTTTAAACCTTTATGGTACAGCTTGGCCACATAAGAGGATTCCGGATCAGCTTTCTTACGCTCTGCCATCATCTCGCCCAAGTATGATAATACTTCAACCTGTTCAGACTGAGCAGTTGAGGCATTCATAGCAAGGGTATGTGGATTTGTTGATTTTTCACCATAGATTGCTGCTGGATCTTTAATTTGTGCATCCACAATTTCCCAGCCATTCGGTGTCAGTTTACGATAGAAACATGATTCACGGCCGGTATGGCAGGCAATACCACCATGCTGTTCAATCTGTAAAATAATCACGTCCGCATCACAGTCCAGACGGATTTCATGCACAGTCTGGAAATGACCAGATTCTTCACCCTTATGCCATAACTTGTTACGTGAACGGGAGAAATATACCGCCTGATTTTTTTCAGCAGTTAAAGCCAGCGCTTCACGATTCATCCAGGCGACCATCAATACACGACCAGTTTGATGGTGCTGGGCAATGGCAGGGATCAGACCTTGTTCGTTAAATTTTACTTCATCGAGCCATTGCACGTTGTTCATAAGGGTTTCCATTAATTGAATCAGAATATAAAAAGATGGATAGGAAATATCCGTCCATAGTGTACGTGATCTCGTCGCATTTGCGGCAAAAATCTGTACCTGAAAAGACAGGATGTGTCGTTAGGCACATTCAGATTATAAACCTGAGCGGTTGAATCTCTAAAGTGCAGAAATAAAATAGCCGCCCTTAGGCGGCCGAAATATTCTTGAAGAAATTACCAATGCTCGCCCGGGAAGATCCGCGCATAGGCCTTTTGCACCCAGTTCAGTTTTTGCGGCTGACCCACTGATGCTGAAGAGCTTGGGAACAGGTTATAACCGATCGACATCAGGACATTGTTGATGTCTGGTGCAATCGCATAGGTAATCGAAGCCAGACGTCCCAAATTGGTTGCGACTTTCTTCGGACGTTTCACAATCGCATAAGCAACCAGTTCAGCTGCCTGTTCCGGAGACAGGGTAGGCACATATTTATAGATCTTGGTCGGTGCGATCATTGGTGTACGAACCAAAGGCATATAAATTGAAGTGATTGCAACTTTATGTGAATGGACTTCTGCAGACAGACAACGGCTGAAAGCATCCAGTGCCGCTTTAGATGCGACATAAGCCGAGAAGCGGGTGGCGTTCGCCAATACACCAATCGAGCTGATATTAATGATATGACCTGCACGGCGAATCATCATTTGCGGCAGGATATTCATCACCAGGCGCACTGCACCAAAATAATTTAGCTGCATGGTACGTTCAAAATCATGAAAACGATCCACTGATTCATGCACTGCACGGCGAATCGAGCGGCCCGCATTGTTAATCAGGATATCGATATGGTCGACTGAAGCAATAATCTGTTTGGACACTTCATCAATGGATTCCATATTGTTGAGATCACATGGAAATACCGAAGCTTTACCGCCTTTGGATTCAATTTCTTTTTTTACTTGTTCTAGGGTGTCTTTGGTACGCGCGACCAGTAAAACATGTGCGCCAGCATCTGCCAGCTGATGTGCCGTCGTTAAACCTATACCACTGGATGCGCCTGTAATGAGAACAGTTTTACCTGCAATACGTTTTTCCAATTGTTTCTGTAGTCTAGTTTTCACGTTTGTTATCCCTAATTTGAAGACTGTGTTCAAATTATTTTTATTAAAAAATCAAAGATGGCTCTAAAGAGATAAGAGCGAAGATGAGTACTAATATAATAACTAATTATTTAAGAAAATCTATACATTAAACTATTGAAAATAAAATAAAAATTAGAGTAATTGCTCTAATTGTGTTCGCCGTTTCAATTGATTTTTATCATGAAAATAAATCACAAAGCAAGTGATTGTATTCAAAAAATAAATAAAAAAACTCCAGCATTTTTGCTGGAGTTTTCTGCTTTAAAATGGCGCTTAAACTGCTGCAAGAGATTGTTCCAGATCCGCAATCAGGTCATCAATATGTTCAATTCCAATCGATAAACGAACCATATCTTCACTCACACCTGCTGATTTGAGCTCTTCAGGATTAAGCTGGCGGTGGGTGGTTGTTGCAGGATGACAGGCCAGACTTTTGGCATCCCCAATATTGACCAGACGGGTGAACAGTTGCAGGGCATCGATAAAACGGGCACCGCCTTCACGGCCACCTTCTACACCAAAAGTCAGAATGGCAGACGGTTTACCTCTCACATATTTTTGTGCCAAAGCATGCTGCGGGTGATCTTTCAGACCGGCATAATTGACCCATTTTACTTTCGGATGTTGTTGTAAATATTCTGCAACCTTCAGCGCATTTTCAGTATGACGTTCCATACGTAGACTCAAAGTTTCCAAGCCTTGCAGAATTAAAAATACATTTTGCGGGCTGATCGCTGCCCCGGTATTACGCAGAGGTACGACGCGAGCGCGAGCGATATAGGCAGCTTCACCTAAAGCTTCGACATAATTGACACCGTGATAGCTTGGATCAGGTGTATTCAGAGCAGGGAAACGCTCGGCATGTTGCCCCCATGGGAACTTGCCACTATCCACGATAATACCGCCGATCGAATTACCATGACCGCCAATGTATTTGGTGAGTGAATGCACCACGATGTCGGCACCGAAATCAAAAGATTTTTGTAGGACTGGGGTGGCAACCGTATTATCAACGATGACTGGTACGCCATATTCATGCGCAATCTTGGAAATCGCTTCGAGGTCAATAATATTGCCCAGTGGGTTTCCAATTGATTCCACAAAAACCAGTTTGGTCTTGTCATCAATTAGGCCACGTAATGCTTCCGGGTCTTGATAATCAAAGAAGCGAACTTCGATCCCTTGTTTAGGCAGCGTATGCGCAAACAGGTTATAGGTGCCACCATATAAAGTGGACACCGAAGCAATATTGTCACCCGCTTCAGCAATGGTCTGAATCGCATAGGTAATCGCAGCCATACCCGAAGCTAAAGCCAGCGCACCAATACCACCTTCCAGAGCTGCAATACGTTGTTCTAGCACCGCTGTGGTAGGGTTCATAATGCGGGTATAAATATTGCCCTGAACTTTCAGGTCAAACAGATCGGCACCGTGCTGAGTATTGTCAAAGGCATATGAGGTGGTTTGATAAATTGGCACTGCCACAGCTTTAGTAGTAGGTTCCGGGCTATAGCCTGCGTGAATCGCTAAAGTTTCTGCTTTATGAGTCATGATCGTTGGTCTTCTTGTGTTTTTAGCTGTAATGAAACTGCTCAAATATTAGCACTTGAAATATGAAGAAAAGTGCATATTTATTCAAATGAATATCTTAATTAACGATATAGCATCAATAAAATAATGCAAGTTTAGGTGTCAGAAATGCTGTTTGAAAAATAAACAGGATTAAACTTGTAACAAGGCATTAACTTCACGTGAATGGCTTATGTTTTGAAGACTTTCTGCGTATAATAGCCGATTATTTTTTCGCTCATGATTGAGCAGGGGGAGTTTGTTTCTTCCCCCATTTGGTTTTTCAATTGAGGAGTCCTACGTGGCCCAATATATTTATACGATGAACCGAGTGTCCAAGATGGTTCCGCCAAAGCGCGAAATCCTCAAGGATATCTCCTTATCATTTTTCCCAGGCGCAAAAATTGGTGTGCTTGGTCTGAACGGTGCAGGTAAATCTACTTTGCTTCGTATTATGGCGGGCGTAGATAAAGATTTCTCTGGTGAAGCACGTGCGCAACCGGGTATCAAAATTGGTTACCTCGAGCAAGAACCACCACTTGATCC
Organism: Acinetobacter sp. YH12235; assembly: GCF_013417705.1. Lineage (NCBI taxonomy): Bacteria > Pseudomonadati > Pseudomonadota > Gammaproteobacteria > Moraxellales > Moraxellaceae > Acinetobacter > Acinetobacter sp. YH12235. The sequence goes on from NZ_VPDL01000008.1 coordinate 102,091, forward strand.
AACCAAAGACGTTCGTGGCAACGTTGAAGACGGCGTACGTGAAGCACTTGATGCATTAGAGCGCCTTGATCAGGTATTTGCAGACTATGCAGATCCAGATGCAGACTTCGATGCACTAGCAAAAGAGCAGGAAAAACTGGAAGCAATTATCCAGACTTGGGATGCGCATAACCTGAATAACCAGCTGGAACAGGCTGCAGCAGCATTAAATCTGCCTGCATGGGATGCAGATGTAACCATGCTTTCAGGTGGTGAACGCCGTCGTGTTGCATTGTGCCGTTTACTGCTGTCTAAACCAGACATGCTGCTTCTCGACGAACCAACTAACCACTTGGATGCAGAGTCTGTATCTTGGCTGGAACGCTTCCTGAAAGACTTCCCGGGCACCATCGTAGCGATTACGCACGACCGTTACTTCCTTGATAACGTGGCCGAGTGGATTCTGGAGCTTGACCGTGGACATGGTATTCCTTACCAAGGTAACTATTCTTCTTGGCTGGAACAGAAAAATGCGCGTTTAGAACAAGAGAACAAGCAGGAAGAATCGTTTGCTAAAGCATTGAAAAAAGAACTTGAATGGGTTCGTTCAAATGCGAAAGGCCAGCAGAAGAAAAACAAAGCACGTATGGAGCGTTTCGAAGAGCTTAACTCTCGTGAATTCCAGCAACGTAACGAAACATCTGAAATCTATATTCCACCTGGTCCGCGTCTGGGCAACAAGGTGGTTGAAGTTGAAGGGATTAGCAAATCGTTTGGTGACAAACTGCTGTATAAAGACTTGTCTTTCACAGTACCACCAACAGCGATTGTCGGTATCGTAGGTCCAAACGGTGCAGGTAAAACTACATTGTTCCGTATGATGACGGGCGAACAGCAACCCGATACTGGTACAGTGACTTTGGGTGATTCTGTAAAAGTTGCTTATGTGGGTCAGATTCGTGACACCCTGGATGACAATAAAACCGTTTGGGAAGAAGTGTCTGGCGGTCTGGATATCCTGAAAGTGGGTGATTACGAAATTGCATCTCGTGCTTATATTGGGCGCTTTAACTTTAAAGGCCAAGATCAGCAAAAACGTGTAGGTGAATTGTCAGGTGGTGAGCGTAACCGTTTACAACTTGCGAAAATCCTGCAACAAGGTGCGAACGTAATCCTGCTCGATGAACCATCAAACGACTTGGACGTAGAAACTTTACGTGCGTTAGAAGATGCGATTTTGGTCTTCCCGGGCTGTGTGATGGTGGTATCGCATGACCGTTGGTTCCTGGACCGTATTGCGACTCACATCTTGTCATTTGAAGATGAGACTCCAGAATTCTTCACCGGTAACTATACCGAGTTTGAAGAGTATCGCCGTAAGAAATATGGCGATGATCTGGCAGCGAAGCGTCAGAAATATCGCAAAATTGGTGCTTAATCAAAGCGCATAAAAAAACCAGCTTTCGGGCTGGTTTTTTTCTTTAATATTGGACACTCATTTGGCTATAAGTATTTGATAACAGTTGTGCAGCTTTTAAATGACCTTGCTGTTTAGCCTTATTCAGCCATTCCTCAGCATGAAAATAATTCTGATCTAAACCTAGACTACCTTTAAGAAAGTGTTTACCCAGTCTATATTGCGCTTCGGCGTGACCACGTGTTGCTGCACTTAAGTAGTTCCAGAAAGCATTGCGTTGATAATTTTCTTGCTGCTCTAGCTGCGTAATTTGAAATTGTTCAGCTTGGCGTTGCTTTAAAATATGGCAAAGCTTTTCAAACTGTACAGCTTCCAGATAATAGGTGTCTGCTTCAGAAATATAATTTTCCATTTCTGAACCTGTTGGCTCATCATGAGAAAACAGAAAATGTATGACTTTTTTAAGTTTAAGCATTTTTATTCCTCACCTTTGCCATTATTAACAATTAATTAAACTATCCACTAAAGACTACAATATAAAGCGGTTTTATTTCGGTAATGAATTACATGCTTTTAGTCTCATGTTGATATTTTTGTGTATTTAATGAGCAAAAACAAGCAGTAGAAATAAAAAAACTTCATTTTAAAAGTGAAGCAAATTGGAAGAAATATGAATTTGTTGTTCTAGTCGACATTTTGATATTAGGGGTTAGAAGATTTAGTTTTACTAATAAAAAAATCTTGCATAAACATGCAAGATTTTTCGGCTTTGAAAATGAGTGAACTCTAGAAATCAGATTTCCCACTCATGATTGCATTCACGGCATTTCCATTTCTTTTGGCTTTGCATGAAAGCCTGCATGGAAATTTTAAAATCAGGCAAATCTTTATAGAACATGAAGCCTGCGATCAGACAGATAATAAACACGATCACAGTAGCGGTCTGTAAAGTCGTACCTGCACCATCTCCAAAAATCCACATCGCGATGCTAATGATGACCAGCAGCAATAATACAAACAGGGCAGGCACCAGCATGATCAGGCTTTTAGGCACGACTGGGCGCGCCGCCGGTTGACCTGGCTGAGCAACGGGCATGATTTTTGGGCTTTGACATTTAGGGCAACGATATTGCATTACTACTCCAAAATTCTAAATTACTGATTATTTTATCGGAAGATACGCAAAAACCGAAATACCGCCAATATAAAACAGACAGACAATAAAAAACCCAAGTCACAATGCTTGGGTTTTTTATTAAGATGTTGCCATCTTGAATATGGCGTCCCTACGGGGATTCGAACCCCGGTTACCGCCGTGAAAGGGCGATGTCCTAGGCCTCTAGACGATAGGGACAAATGAGGCAAATACACAGGTAAAGCAAGACTTATTTGGTGGAGTCAAGGAGGATCGAACTCCTGACCTCTACAATGCCATTGTAGCGCTCTACCAACTGAGCTATGACCCCAGTCTGTGTGAGCGCTATATTATGGATATAACGCTTAGACGTCAACTAAAAAATAAATTAAGCTTGATCAACTGCTTCATTTTTCGGCAGTTTCAGACTCTCATTCAGTTTTTCCCAAGCTTTTACTTCTTTCTTGCTAGGAGCACCGACCACTTCCAGCGCGTGGCGCAGACGGGCAAAAGTTAGATCCGGACCAATAGTGACCATGGTCTGCATGACTGGGGTAGAAGCGGTTGAACCGGCAATCGCAATAAAGAACGCTGGCATAAAGTCACGTAATTTAATGCTCATCTGATTCGCCAGATCCATCAACGTTTGGCTAACAGTGTCATTGTTCCAGGTGAACAGGCTTTCTAGACGCCAGATCGCAAATTGCAGGCTTTGACGCACTTGTTCTTCAGAAAGTTTTTTGCTTTCGAACTGTTCTTTAGTCAAAGTCGGGAAATGGTTGAAATAGTGCGCTGACCAGTTCACTGCTTCAGACAGCAGATTGATCCGTGGTTGAATTGCAGCAGCGATTTCTTCCAGTTTGGCACGGTCTGCTTTCCAAGCCAGTAAGGTATCTAACAGTTCAGCAGGAGAGAGAGCTTTAATCCATTGGCCATTTAACCAGTTGAGTTTCTCAATATCGAAGATAGGACCACCCAGAGAGACACGGTTAATGTCAAAGTGTTCAATCATTTCAGCCAAAGTGAATTTTTCACGCTCATCTGGCATTGACCAGCCCATACGGCCTAGATAGTTCAGCAATGCTTCTGGCAATACGCCGATATCTTTGTAGTAGTTAATTGAGGTCGGGTTCTTACGTTTAGACAGTTTTGATTTGTCTGGGTTACGCAGTAGAGGCATGTGGCACAGGACTGGCATGTCCCAACCAAAGTATTTGTACAGCAACTGATGTTTCGGTGCAGATGGAATCCATTCTTCACCACGAATCACATGCGTAATTTGCATCAGGTGATCATCAACCACGTTTGCCAAATGGTAAGTTGGCAGACCATCCGTTTTTAGCAGAATTTGCATGTCGACTTGCGCCCATGGAATTTCTACTTCACCACGGAGCATGTCATTAAAGGTACATACCCCTTCAGTCGGCACTTTCATACGGATCACGTGCGGTTCACCAGCTGCCAGACGACGTGCCACTTCTTCTTTAGACAGTTTTAGACCGCGGCCATCATAGCGTGGAGTTTCGCCACGAGCCTGCTGTTCAGCACGCATTTCATCCAGTTCTTGCGCTGTTGCGAAGCAGTAGAAGGCATGACCTTTATCTACCAGTTCTTCTGCGTATTTTTTATAGATGCTCATGCGTTCTGACTGACGGTACGGTGCATGTGGACCACTGACATCTGGACCTTCTGACCAGTTCAGGCCTAACCAGCGTAGGGAGTCCAGAATCATTTTTTCAGATTCAGGAGTAGAACGCAGCTGATCCGTATCTTCAATACGAAGAATGAATTCGCCACCGTGCTGTTTGGCAAAACACAGGTTGAACAGGGCAATATAGGCAGTTCCCACATGCGGGAAACCGGTAGGAGAAGGTGCAATACGAGTACGAACAGTCATAACCGGATCTAATCTTAAATATAAAATTGCAGCTATTATAACGAAAAAGCCACATCACTTAATGCTTTATTCAACATTGAATGATGCGGCTTTTCAGGATGAGCAAAATATAACGAATGTGGAGAACTAAAACTAAGTCTTATGAATTGCTCGGAGAAAAGATACTTTGCACAAAGCGGGTAAAGCGCAAGTTTTGAGCTGCAAAAAAGCTTTGAGTCGGATTTGATTTGAACGCAGTCAGCGCTTTAAGTTCATCCTCAGTATGAAAAGCATTTTTATCAGCTTTATGTTGCTGAATTGCTTTTTCAATTGGTGAGGTTTTCACTTCAATTGCACTTACAGAGGCTTTAGGTAGCTCTGTTTTCACAACTACGGCATGGCCAAGTTGAATCGAGAACAGCGTGATAAGACTTAGGATGCTGGCTGTAAATATTTTAAATTTCATATCCAAACTTCCTCCTTGGCTTTGGTTAATCTTGTTTTGTTAAAAATGTTGTTATAATACTGGCTACAATCTAATCACATTCAGATATGAAAAAGTAGAACCAAGTCACATTTTTTACAAAAAACTAATATTTCTCTGTGGAAAATTACTAAATCTCAGGATTTCCACATTTAAGTTGCCTATTTGTAACAGATAACTGTGTAGAGATCGTGAAGAACTGTCTTATATTGTAGCAGGATATTAAATTTTTAGGGGAAAATGTATCCGAAATGAATTGTGAGCATATATATCAAAAATAGAATATGATTGGATAAAATATTATAAACACATGATTGTTAAGTAATTTTTTTGTTTATATAGTGCTGAGTAAATTAGCAATGAGTGCCCATCATGAAAAAGATAATAACTTCTACTATCTCCAAGTGAAAGAGGACTCCACCCGTCAGTCAGGGTGGAGGTGAATTTCACAAATTTCAACCTTGTTGATTCTGAATATATTGTTTGATTATTTCCAAAGGCGCACCACCACAAGACCCTGCAAAATATGATCTTGACCATAAAACAGGTTTTGTATAATTCCCTCTCAAGTCTAAAAACTCATTTCGCATTCTTCTACTTGTTACAGACTTTAAATTATTAACCAATTTGCTTAACTGTACCGTTGGTGGATACTGAATAAGCATGTGAACATGGTCGGATTCACCATTACATTCCTTTAATTCAGCATCAAAATCTTTACATATTTCAGTTGCACACTCATTGAAATATTTATGATGCAACTCACCTAGTATTTTTTTTCGATATTTCGTTATAAAAACTAAATGAACATGAAGATTAAAGGCTGAATGTCGGTTTTTATATATCTCACTCATTGAAAAAATATACCTAAAATGTTAGAATCAGCACCATATTACCAGATACACACTCATTAATGAAAATCAATAAAGCGTATAAATTTAGGCTTGAGCCTAATGTCGAGCAAGAGGTTATTTTAAATAATCTCGTTGGCTCTGCACGCTTTGTTTGGAATCAAATATTAGCAATTTCATTTGAAATGTTTGCTCAAAATAAACACATTAATGCGGTGAATCTAGTAAAAAAGATAACAGCACTGAAAAAGAATCCTCAGTTTAGCTTTTTAGATGGAAATTCAAATGCTGTGTCACTTCAACAAAAAGTTCGTGATCTTGCATCAGCATGGGGGAAGTTTTTCAACCCTAAAGAACATGCTCGACTAAAAGAAAAAAAGCGCAAACCTAAGAAACCTAAATTTTTTAAATTGGCTGATGGTACTGAGGTTCAGTTGCGCCCACTTATGCCTAGATTTAAGAAAAAATCAGACGGTTATGATTCCATTCGCCTTGTACAATTCGATAAATACTGTTGGGTTAAAGGAAATAAACTCAAACTCCCTAATGGCGTAGGTGTTATTAAATTCAGGAAGTCGCAAGAGATTCTAGGCACAATAAAAAATGTGACGATCAGTAAGGTGTCAGGACGTTGGTACGTTTCATTCTGTACTGAAACAGAACTTACTGAAATGCCGATCCACCCATCAAAATCAGCGATTGGTGTTGATCTTGGTGTTAAGAAATTAATCACTACCTCAAATGGTCAGGTCTTTGACCCGATCAATAGCTTTAAAACCAATCAGATTAAATTAGCTAGACTTCAACGGAAGCAGAGAAAGAAAGTTAAATTTAGTCAAAATTGGAAAAAACTGAATTTTAAAATCAATAAACTACATCATCACATTGCCAATATTCGTCATGACTACTTGCAAAAAATCACTACAACGCTCAGCAAAAACCACGCAATGATTGCTGTTGAGGATTTAAAAGTAGCAAATATGTCGAAGTCAGCAAGTGGCACAATCGAAAATCAAGGAAAGAATGTAAAAGCTAAGTCAGGCTTAAACAAATCAATCCTAGATCAAGGTTGGGGCATGCTCGTTAGTATGTTGGAATATAAGCAACAATGGCGAGGTGGATTACTTGTAAAAGTTGATCCGAAGTACACAAGTCAAACCTGCTGTGAATGTGGTCATGTAGCAAAAGAAAACCGACAAACTCAAGCTAAATTTGAGTGTGTCGGATGCGGTTATGTTGCGAATGCGGATTTAAACGCATCTCGTAATATATTGTCGGCAGGACATGCCGTTTTGTCTGTGGAGGGTGGATGCGGTAAAGGTCGCCCTAAGAAGCAGAAAGCAAGCGAAATCCGTGAGGAAGTCGCCTAAGAGCTTTGCTTTTAGAATCCCCCACTTGAGTGAAAACGAAAGTGGTGGGAGTATGTCAATTATATTCACCAAAAGGGCAGGAGCTGGCAGCGAAATATTACTTCCGTCCACGTGATGCTAAAGCAGCAGCAAAATATGCGGCGCAATTCCCAAAAATCCAGACTTTTACCATTGATAAAGTCTTTGGCGGCTGGGCAAAAGCGCAGAAAACCCATTTTGTGAATGGAGCCATCTACGATCAAATCTCTGCGGAAAACCGTAAATAATTCTAATTACTGAACCATAAGTAGAAAGCGGATAATTTATTATCCGTTTTTTTTATATCTAAAGCATAAAATGCTATAAAAATAGAATAAGCCTTTAATTTAGATATTTTTATTATATAAAACATGAAATTAAAACAAAAAATAACTAAATATTACCCTGTATGCACTTTGTTTGCTCAATTGCGAAAAATAATTTTATTTCATATAGTTATATCTAATGAAGATAATCTCCCGATGCTCTTATGAAAACTCAATTAAAATCACTGGTTAGTGCTGCCTTATTGGCAACAGGTCTGACATTTACTGCAACTGCGAGCCAAGCCGCGGATCGTGAATTCCTGAACGTTTCTTATGATGCGACCCGTGAATTCTATGACGAATTCAACAAATCTTTTGGTGCCTACTGGAAAAAACGAACCGGTATTGATGTGAACTTTAAACAGTCTCACGGCGGTTCAGGTAAACAGGCCCGTTCTGTGGTTGACGGTTTAAAAGGTGATGTGGTGACCTTGGCATTGGCAAACGATATTGAAGAGATCGTAAGATCTGGTCAGATCCAGCCAGGCTGGCAAAAAGAGTTCCCGCACAATTCTGCACCTTATACTTCAACGATTGTCTTCATGGTACGTAAGGATAACCCCAAAGGAATTAAAGACTGGAAAGATCTGACTAAACCGGGTGTAGAAATTATTACACCAAATCCGAAAACTGGTGGCTTGCCACGTTGGGTTTATCTGTCAGCTTGGGGTTATGCAGAGAAACAGCCGGGTGGTAGCAAAGCCAAAGCCCAAGAATTTGTCGGCAAGCTTTATAAAAACGTCAAAGTGATGGACTCTGCTGCACGTGCATCGATGACCACATTTGCTGAACGTAATATTGGTGATGTGTTGTTAACTTGGGAAAATGAAGCCCTAGTAACACAAAAAACTCTCGGTAAAAATAAGTTTGATATCGTTTATCCATCTTTGACCATTCTGACTGAACCCTCTGTAGCCATCGTAGATCGTACCGTAGATAAAAATGGCAATAAATGGTTAGCTAAAGGTTATATCAACTATCTTTACTCTCCACTTGGTCAGGACATGGCAGCACGACATTTCTACCGTCCACGTAATGAGAAAGTATTAGCCAAATATTCATCACAGTTCCCAAAAATTAAAACCTTTACCATTGATGAAGTATTCGGTGGCTGGGCCAATGCACAGAAAACTCACTTTGTGAATGGCGCAATCTTCGACCAGATCTATAACTCGAAGCGTTAATCTGTTGATTAGAAAATAAATTTAAAATATAAAAAAGCTTCCTGGATGGAGGCTTTTTTATCGGCTGTCGAAAAATAAAAACGGTTTTCTCTATAGAAATTAATATTTATCTACAAAAAGTCGTTTGGAGCTTTAGCTAAACAGAGTGATAATGTGCAGTTAAATTTTTCGCCCTATTGATTGAGTTTTTATGTCACATATTTCTGTATTACTTCACGAAACGATTGATGCCTTACTGGCTGGTCGCAATACGGGAATTTATGTGGATGGAACCTTTGGTCGCGGTGGGCATACACGTTTATTACTTTCCAAATTAGATGAAAATGCACGCGTCTATGCTTTCGATAAAGACCCGCAAGCATTGGCTGTTGCCGCAGAACTGGAACAGGGAGATTCACGTTTTAAAATTATCCATGCCAGCTTCGCTGATTTAAAACAGGCATTAGCTGAGCAGGGTATTGAAAGTGTAGATGGTGTGATGGCTGACTTAGGGGTGTCTTCACCGCAGCTGGATCAGGCAGAACGCGGTTTCAGCTTTATGAAAGATGGCCCGCTGGATATGCGTATGGACAACTCGCAAGGTCCGACTGCAGCAGAATGGCTGGTGGATATTGAAGAAGAAGCACTGGCCAATGTGATTTTTCAGTATGGGGAAGAGCGTTATAGTCGTCGTATAGCCAAAGCGATCAAGGCTGCCGGATATATTGATACCACAGCCAAACTGGCGGAAATTGTGAAAGTTGCCCATCCAAAATGGGAAAAAAATAAACATGCTGCCACCCGAACTTTCCAGGCAATTCGTATTGCTATTAATAAAGAATTAGAAGATATTGAAACTTTCCTCCCTCAAGCGGTTGAAATTTTAAAACCAGAGGGACGTTTGGCTGTGATCAGCTTTCATTCATTAGAAGACCGGTTGATTAAACAGTTTATTCAAAAAGAATCAACGCTTGAAGAAGATTCAGGCTGGGGAATGCCGCAACAACAAAAGGATACGCGACGTTTAAAGAAAATCGCCCGGGTCAAGGCAAGTGATGAGGAAGTTAAAGCCAATCCTCGTTCACGTAGCGCATGGCTGCGCGTGGCAGAACGTTTAGCTTAATAGGCACATCATGAAAACTGAAGTGGTTGATAAAAAAACAGAAAAGTTATGGCTGAAAAAAGTCATTATTTACCTCATATTGATATTGATGGTCTTCATCAGTGCGGTATTTGTCGTCTTCCAAGTCTTTGAATACCGTCAGGATAACCGCAAACTAAGTACCTATCTGCGCGAACGGGATGACCTGAATGCAGAGTGGGGACGTTTGCTGATTGAACAGCAGACTTTCGGTGCGACCGCGCAGATTGGTACCCGTGCAGTGACCCAGTTAAGGATGTATTCACCTCCGATTTCACAGAGTGTCGTGATTTCCTTACCACAACCTTCAGATGAGAAAAAATAAGGCTAGCGCTCGAACATGGTAGACAAGAGAAAGAAGCAACCGGTACGTAAAAAGCAGTCCGTCACCGAGAAAAATGCCTTAAATGTTTATATCAACCGTTTTTACATCATGTGGGCCGTGGTGCTGCTGTGTTTTGTGACACTAATCGGCCGAGCTTTCTATGTGCAGATTATTAATAAGGATTTTCTGCAAAATAAAGCCAATGCCAATATTTTACGAACCAATACCATCAAGGCCATGCGTGGCGTAATTTATGATCGTAATGGTATTCCACTGGCGATCAGTACGCCGATTATGAAAATCGTGATTGACCCACGTGACTATTTTGATAATAAAAGACTCTATGATGAAACCATGCTGGCGCTACAGAAAGAGCCGAATAGCCGTAAACTAAAACGCCAGCTCCCAGATAAAAACCTGAATCTGGATGAGCTGGCTGATGCAGTGGGCATGGATCGTGCTGAATTGCGCAAAAAGATGGAAGAGCGTCCACGTTCACGTTATCTGATCCTGAAAAAAGAAGTGCCGCCACAACAGGCGGAACTGATCATGAAGCGTAATTTCCAAGGTGTGTATACCGAGAAAAACTATAAGCGCTATTATCCTCAGCCCCAGCCAAACTCCCAGATTATTGGTCTGACCAATAGTGAGGGAATTGGGATCGAAGGTCTGGAGATGCAGCTGAATACCCGTCTTGCCGGTCAGGATGGTGAACAGCAGATTATCCGTGACAAAAAAGGCAACCGGGTTAAAGAACCGGAAGTGATTAAAGAAGTTGAGCCAGGTGAAAACATTACCCTGAGTATCGACTCACGTTTACAGTACATTATGTATCGTGAACTGACTGCAGCAGGCGTCGCCAATAATGCCCGCTCCGCAACAGCGATTGCAGTCGACGTCAAAACCGGTGAAATTCTGGCAATGTCTTCTTGGCCCTCTTATAACCCGAATGACAAGAATGGCTTATTAAATAAAGACGCAATGCGTAATCGTGGCGCTGTCGATTCCTTCGAGCCGGGTTCAACCATGAAGCCGCTAACTGTGGCGATGGCTCTAGAGAGCGGGAAATATACGGCCAATTCGGTCATCAATACGAGTCCAGGTAGTATGCGGGTCGGAAACCACACTATTCGTGATACGCATAACTATGGTCAGTTGACGTTGGGTGGGATTATCCAGAAATCATCAAACGTCGGGGTAGCTAAATTAGCTCTGTCACTGCCGTATGAAACTTTACCGACTTTCTATAAACGTCTTGGTTTTGGTCAGCGTTCCGCAGTGAAATTTCCGGGTGAAAGTTCCGGTTTGATTCTGCCGCCAAGTAAATGGAATGTATCTGAAGTAGCAACTATGGCCTATGGTTATGGTCTGAATGCGACTGTGCTGCAACTGGCTGATGCCTATGCCATGCTGGCGAACAAAGGTGTGAAAGTGCCTTTAAGCCTGTATAAATTAGAAGAACAGCCACAGGGCGAGCAGATGATTGATCCACAAATCGCAGAACAGGTTCTGCTGATGATGGAAACAGCAACTCTGCCTGGTGGTACAGCAACCCGTGCAACCGTACCTGGTTATCGTGTTGCAGGTAAAACCGGTACTGCGCATAAATTGCGTGCCGACCGTAAAGGCTATTCAACCAGTGAATACCGTGCCTTATTTGCCGGTGTAGCACCCGTGAGTGATCCGCGTATTGCTATGGTGGTGGTCGTGGAAAATCCGCAAGGGTCTTATTATGGTGGTATGGTATCTGCACCTGTCTTTGCCCGTGTGATGCAGGAATCTTTACGCTTGCTGAATGTCCCGTTGGACAAACCTTTAGAATCTCCCAAAGTCCAGTAAATAGGTGATCAATGTCCATTACATTTCAAGATCTCTACGCCGTTCAAGAACCTGCTGAATGGATGCGACAATCCTTTCAGGGTTTCGAACTGGACAGCCGCAAAGTTAAACTGGGGCAAATTTTTATTGCCCTGACCAGCTTGTCTCAACCTGAAAAAACCGCAGAATATGCCAAAAAAGCCCTGTCATTGGGTGCACTGGCCGTAATTTCAGAACAAGAGCTAGGTGTTACTCCAGCTTTGGTAGTACCCAATGTCCGTCACTTGATGGGCGAGTGGCAAAAGCGCTATCTGCAAGCGACTCAGCCAGTCAAGGCTGCCCGTATTCTGGCCGTAACTGGTACCAATGGTAAAACCACAATTTCCCGTCTGGTTGCTGAGTTGCTGATGCTGCAAGGCAAAGCTTGTGCAGTTATGGGGACTACAGGGAATGGTGTTTTGCCGAATCTGGAAGCCTCTTCTCATACCACACTGGATGCCCTGCAATTGCAAAATGCCTTGCATGCCTATGCACAGGCAGGCGCGGAATTTGCTTCAATTGAAGCGAGTTCGCATGGTCTGGAGCAAGGCCGTCTGAATGGTTGTGCGATTGAAATTGCGGCTTATAGCAATTTAAGTCGTGACCATCTCGACTATCACGGTACGCTGGAAGCTTATGCAGAAGCAAAATCGCGTTTATTCAGCTTTGAATCTCTGAAAGTTGCAGTCATCAATATTGATGACGCACATGCAGAGGTGATGCTGAATACTGCAAAAGCCAATCCGAATCAGCCGAAAATTCTGACTTATTCTTTGTCGCAAGCAGCTGATTATCAGGTTCAGGATATCCAGTACAGTATTTCCGGTGCTGAATTCAAACTGATCACTGCACAAGATACATTTACTGTGCATAGTCCTTTGCTGGGTCATTTTAATATCGAAAATCTGGTTGCCAGCCTGGTTGTGGCAGAGCAAGCCGGTTTTGCATTAGCCGATTTAATTGCAACTGTGCCCGAGCTGAAAGGTGCCCCAGGCCGTATGCAGGTCATTCGTGATGATGAGCGTTTATTTGTTGTGGATTATGCACATACTCCAGATGCCCTGACTCAGGTCTTGCTTACGCTGAAGCGCCATGTCAGTCAAAAACTCTGGGTTGCTTTTGGTTGTGGCGGTGATCGTGATCGTGGCAAACGTCCGCTGATGACTCAGGCGGCCCTCGAAGGTGCTGATATTGCAGTGCTGACTTCGGACAATCCGCGTACTGAAGATCCAAACCAGATTTTCGCTGACATGAAGCAGAGTATCGATTTTTCAGGCAAAACCTATCATGAAATTCATGACCGTCGTGAAGCAATCCGCTTTGTAGTCGACCAGGCACAGCCAGGTGACATTGTGGTGATTGCCGGTAAGGGACACGAAAATTATCAGGAGATTGATGGGGTGCGACATTGGTTTGATGATGTGGTCGAGGTACAGGCCGCGATTGATGCCCAGCATCACAACCGTGATTTAGCATTTCCAGCGCATTAGGATTTCACATGCATACTTCAACAACAAGTACCGTGCCTCTAGAGCCATGGACAATTGAACAGTTACAGCAAGCCACTCAGGGTTATTGGCTGAATGATAAAAAACCTGAAGGTCAGATTAAGCGGATTTTAACTGATTCCCGTTATGCCGAAGCAGGTGATGTTTTTTTGGCACTTAAAGGTGAGCGTTTTGATGCGCATGACTTTATCGCCCAAGTGGCTGAGAAGGGCTGTGGAGTCGCAATTGTCAGTCGACCTGTTGATGCAGAGATTTGCCAGCTAGTAGTTGAAGACACTCGTCTGGCACTGGGTCATCTTGGCGCTTATCGTCGTCAGCAAAACTCACAGCTTAAAGTCATTGCTTTGACAGGCAGTAGCGGTAAAACCACGACCAAGGAAATGCTGGGCAGTATCCTGTCACGTCTGGCACCGACTTTAGTCACTCGCGGTAACCTGAATAATGATTTGGGTGTCCCAATGATGTTGCTGGAACTGCGTGCTGAACATCAGTATGCGGTGATGGAGCTGGGTGCGAGCCATCAGGGTGAAATTGATTACACTTCCAATCTGGTACAGCCGCATGTGGCCGGTATCATTAATATCGGTACCGCACATTTGGGTGAGTTTGGTGGTCGTGATGGGATTTGTCGCGCCAAGTCTGAAATCTATTCACATATTTCTGAAACTTCGATTGTGCCTGCAGCGGATGATTATGCCGAGCAGATTCGTGCAGCCGTCAAAACCGAGAAGACTCTAAGTTTTGGTCAGGGCGGTGATGTCTATGCAACTGACGTAGAACTACATCCGCAATCTGCGACTTTCACGTTAAATACACCACAAGGCACTATAACTGTAAATCTGCCATTTGCTGGTGAACACAATGTGCAGAACGCAACTGCAGCAGTGGCTTTCTCTTTGGCGATTGGTATTAGTCTGGATGATATCGTGGCTGGCCTTGAACAGGCTGTTGGTGCCAAAGGTCGTTTGAACTTTATTCCGCACAAAGATTTTTTATTTATTGATGATACCTACAATGCCAATCCAAGCTCGATGCGTGCAGCGGCTGAAGTTTTAGCGCAGCAGCAGGGTATTCGAGTGATGGTGACCGGTGATATCGGTGAACTGGGTTCATCTGCCGCGATCGAGCATTATAAACTTGGTCGGGATCTGGTATCGGTCAAAGGCATTAATTTTGTGGTGGCTGTGGGTGAATTTGCTCCAGCTGCACAAGAAGGTGCACGTAGTACGCAATATGGTAAGAAGATGCAGGCTTTCCTCAATCAGGAGCAGGCTTTACCATTTTTAATTGATTTGATTGAAACACATCATCCCCAGCCAATGTCTTTTCTATTTAAAGGGTCGCGTTTTACCCATATGGAAACATTAATGGCTGCATTGATGGAGAAACTCTAAATGCTGTTATGGCTATTTGACCAGCTGGCGGGCTTTGATAGCACGTTTCAGGTGGTTCGTTATTTAACTTTACGTGCTTTGCTCAGCGTTTTGACTGCTATGACTATCGGTTTGGTCTTGGGTCCGATCATGATTCGCAAATTGCAGGCACTAAAATATGGTCAGGCAGTAAGTTCGTTTGCTCCTGAGAATCATGCCAAGAAAATGGGCACACCGACCATGGGTGGGGTGCTAATCCTGCTCTCGATCGGGATCTCTACCTTATTGTGGGCAGACCTGACGAATCCTTATGTCTGGATTGTACTCTCGGTAATGGTGATTTTCGGCGCCGTTGGCTGGGCGGATGACTGGATTAAAATCCGTTATAAGGACAATGCCGGTTTACCTGCACGCAAGAAATTCTTTTGGACGTCTGTAGGTTCAATCGGTGCTGGTATTGCACTGTATGTGATCGCCCAGCAGCAACCGAATCCAGTTGTGACTGCCAATATGCTGGATGTGTTAATTCCATTCTTTAAGGATCACACCATTCCATTGTCTGTGATTCCGCTGGGAATTGGCTTCATTATTTTCACTTACTTCGTGATTAATGGTGCATCCAATGCCGTAAACCTGACCGATGGTCTGGATGGTCTGGCAATTATGCCAATTGTCCTGGTTGCAGCCGGTTTAGGGGTATTTGCTTATTTGGCAGGCGATGTACGTTTCGCTAACTACTTACATATTCCTTATGTGAAATATTCTTCTGAACTGGTGGTGATCTGTGCTGCGATGATTGGTGCCGGTCTGGCATTCCTCTGGTATAACGCTCATCCAGCTCAAGTGTTTATGGGTGACGTGGGTGCATTATCTTTAGGTGCAATGCTGGGTACGATTGCCGTGATGGTACGTCAGGAAATCGTGTTTGCGATTATGGCAGGTGTATTCCTGGTGGAAGCAATTTCAGTCTTCCTGCAAATCGGTTCATTAAGAATGCGTAATAAACGGGTATTCCTGATGGCACCTTTGCATCACCATTATGAAAAGAAAGGTTGGCGTGAAACTCAAGTCGTCATCCGTTTCTGGATTATTACGATTATGCTGGTAGTTTTGGGTCTAATGACCTTAAAATTACGCTAAGAAATGCATTTGAAAAAGTCGGCGCATGCCGTAATGCCAGTCAGTTAAGAGATTGACTGGCTTTTTCTTGGGTATTTTTGAGGTTTTCCTTTTACAACCCTTGGATAACTCCTCACTCTTCTCTCAGGTATAACATACCGATTAGATTTCTCCATTA